>PPEA01000999.1 GCA_002967005.1 Mycobacterium talmoniae | reverse complement strand
ACGCCTTGTCGATCGGATCGGTCCGCGGTTCGGCCACGATCACCGAAAGTCCTTGCCGGCGTGCGTATAACGCGGCGGCCAGCCCGCCGGGCCCGACCCCGGCGATCAGCAGATCGCGTCGTAGGTCGTCATGCGTAGCCCAACGCGGCGTTTTCCGCCCGCAGCCGCACGGTCAGCACCGCCGCGTTGGCGACGGCGAAACCGGCCGCGGTCAGCCAGGCGGTGTGCACCAGCGGCAGCGCCAGCCCCTCGGCCGTCACCGCCAGGTAGTTGGGGTGGTGCAGCCAGCGGTAGGGCCGCGATGCACCAGCGGGGCCCGCGGCAGCACGATCACCCGGGTGTTCCACCGCCGGCCCAGGGTGGCGATGCACCACCAGCGCAACGCCTGGGCGGCCGCCACCACCGCCAGCATCGGCCAGCCCAGCCGCGGGAGGAACCCGCGGTGGGCCGCCCACACCTCGATCAGACAGCCGGCCAACAACCCGGCGTGCACGGCCACCAGCGCCGGGTAGTGGCCGGCGCCGACCTCCACCCCACCGTGGGCGAACGCCCACCGCGCGTTGCGGCGCGCCACCCACAGCTCGGCCAGCCGTTCCAGTCCGACCGCGACCAGCAGCAGCGTGTACATCGGCTACCAGCGCAGCAGGACGAGTTCGGAGCAAAACGCCGGCCCCATCGCGATCATCACCCCGATGGATCCCGGCGGCGGCGGGTCGGCCAGGGTGTCGCGCAGCACGTCGAGCACCGACACCGAGGACAGATTGCCGTTGTCGCGTAACGACTTTCGGGTGGCATCCAGCGCGTCGTCGGGCAGGTCCAGGCCGTTCTCGACGGCCTCGATCACCCGCGGACCGCCCGGATGGCAGATCCAGCGGTCGACGTCGGCGGTGACCAGGCCGTGGTCGGCGAGGAATTCGCGGACGTCTTCGCCGAGATATTTTTCGGCGACGGTCGCCACGTCGGCGGACAGGATGATCCGGAACCCGTCGCTGCCGATGTGCCAGCCCATCACGTCCTCGGTGTCCGGATACAGGTGGCTGCGGGTGGCCAGCA
>PPEA01000998.1 GCA_002967005.1 Mycobacterium talmoniae | reverse complement strand
CGGGTCGCGGTGCCGGTGACGTAGCCCACCAATCGCTTGTCGCCGGGGCGGTCCTCGCGGGCGAGCACCACCGCCTGCTGCACCCCGTCCAGGGCGCTGAGCGCCGCCTGGACTTCACCCAACTCGACGCGGTAGCCGCGGATCTTGACCTGCTCATCGGCGCGGCCCAAATACTCCAACCCGCCGTCAGCACCCCAGCGCACCACATCCCCGGTGCGATACATCCGCGCGCCCGCGCCGCCGAACGGGCACGCCACAAACCGCGATGCGGCCAACCCCGCCCGGCCCACATAGCCGCACGCCAGCCCCGCACCGGCGATGTACAACTCGCCGACCACCCCGGTCGCACCGGTCGTAACCACTGGTCCAGCACGAAGAAGGCCAGGTGGCGCAACGGCACCCCGACGGGGCTGGCCAGGCTGTCGGCGTCGGCGGCGACGATCTCCCGGAACGAGGCGTGCACCGTGGTCTCGGTGGTGCCGTACATGTTGATCAGCCGCGGCGCGCCCGGATGGTGATCCAGCCACGTCCGAAGACGCCGCGGTTCCAGCGCTTCCCCGGCGAACACCACCGTCTGCAGCGTCAGCCGTTGGCGGACCTCGGGCTGCAGCGCGTCGGCGGTTTGCAGCGCATAAAACGCCGACGGGGTCTGGCTGAGCACGGTGACCTGCTCGGCGGCCAGCAAGGCGTGCAAGTCTTCCGGGGAGCGCGCCGTCGTCTCGGGCACCACCACCAGCCGGCCCCCGGCCAGCAGCGCACCGAAGATCTCCCACACCGAGACGTCGAACGCCAACGAATGCCACTGCGTCCACACCCCCGCCCTGGGCACGTCCGCGTCCACGGACGCCAGCAGCGCGATCACGTTGTGGTGGGTGATGGCCACGCCTTTGGGCGTCCCGGTGGTGCCCGACGTGTAGATGATGTAGGCGATGTCCTCGGCGGCCGGCACCGGCAACGGCGTGCCGGGTTGGGTGTCCACGGCGGGGTCGTCGGTGTCGATGACCGGCAGCTGGCATCCCCGCAGCCGCTCGGCCAGTCGCGGTGGTGAGGGCGGCG
>PPEA01000997.1 GCA_002967005.1 Mycobacterium talmoniae | reverse complement strand
ATAGGTCACGTACAGCCCGGTCAGCAGCACGATCACCCCGGCGATGCGGCCCACATAGGGCAGCACCCGGCGCAGCGCCGAGATCACCGGCACCGTCGACGACGACCCGTGGTCCCCGGACGCGATGACCTGGCCGCTGCTGGAGGTGATCGACGCCAGCTGCGAGCAGCCCTGGTGCCGCACGCTGGCAACGCATTTGGGTCACGGCGACCCCACCCCGGAGGGCGAGCTGCGCCGCGGCCGACGCTACGCGGTGGCCCGCCGGCTGGCCGGGCTGTTCGCCTCCTACGCCCAGCAACGGCCCCAGCTGCTGATCGACTGGGCCGCGGAGCGGGCCACCGACGGCGCCGGCGGCCCGCTGGCCCCCGACCTGTGCTGGCAGCCGCCGCTGTGGCGGGCGCTGCTGGCCACCATCCCCGCCGCTCCCCCACACCAGCGGCACGAAGAGACCAAAGCCCGGCTGCAAGAGGCCCCGACAGATACCCTGCCGGCCCGGCTGTCGCTATTCGGGCACACCCGGCTGACCCGCACCGACGTCGAGCTGCTGCAGGCGCTGGCCACCCACCACGAGCTGCACCTGTGGCTGCCGCACCCCTCCGATGCGCTGTGGCGGGCGCTGCAGCACAGCCACGGCGCGGTGCCCCGCGTCGCCGACGACAGCCGGCATAGCGCCCGGCACCCGCTGCTGCAAACCCTCGGCCGCGACCTGCGCGAGCTGCAACGCGCGCTGCCGCCCGATGATCCGGCCAGCGACGAATTCCTGGGCGCTGCAGCGCATCCCGACACGCTGCTGGGTTGGCTGCAAGCCGACCTGAGCGCCAACGCCGTCCGGCCGCAAAAGCGCACGCTGAGCGACACCGACCGCTCGGTGCAGGTGCACAGCTGTCACGGCCCGGCCCGCCAGCTCGATGTGCTGCGCGACGTGCTGCTCGGGCTGCTGGCCGATGACCCGACGCTGGAGCCGCGCGACATCGTGGTGATGTGCCCCGACATCGAAAGCTACGCCCCGCTGATCGTGGCCGGCTTCGGGCTGGGTGAGCGGGCCGGCGACGTGCATC
>PPEA01000996.1 GCA_002967005.1 Mycobacterium talmoniae | reverse complement strand
CTCCCACAGCCGCGCGGCGTCGGTGGCGGCGGCGGCCCGGGCGGGCACCTTGGCGACGGTGACGCCGCCGCCAGCGGCCTCGTAGATGCCGCGGGGCCCGTAGAACACGCCGCCCTCGGCCTGCGGCGCGACCGCGGCGTACAGCGCCGGCAGAATGCCGTCGTCGATGTCCTGCCACATGAACGGGGCCAGCCGCCACGACGCCGTGTACAGGCGTTGCATCACCGACGGTTTCGCCCGCCCATGGGACGGACCGCTGATCTGCAGGTTGGTCTTCGTCAGGCCGGGGTGGGCGGCGGTGGACGTGATGCCCCAGCCGGCCGCGCGGCTGCGGCGCTCCAGCTCGCGGGCGAACATCAGCACCGCCAGCTTCGACTGGCCGTAGGCCTGCATCGGGACGTAGCGCTGTTCGAACTGCAGGTCGTCGAAGTGGATGCGGCCCTGCCGGGCGGCCAGGCTGCTCAGCGACACCACCCGGGCGCCTCGGCGGCCCGCAGCAGCGGCAGCAGCCCGGCGGTCAGTGCGAAGTGCCCGAGATGGTTGCTGCCGAACTGCAATTCAAAACCGTCGGCGGTGGTGTCGCGTTCCGGCGGCGTCATCACCCCGGCGTTGTTGATCAGGATGTCGATGGGCCGGCCATCGGCGGTGAACTCGTCGGCGAGCGCGGCCACACTGGCCAGCGACGACAGGTCCAGGCTCCGGATGGTCAGCTTGGCGTCGGGCACCGCGGCGCGGATCTCGGCGATGGCCGCTTCCCCCTTGGCGCGGTTGCGGATCGCCATGACGACGTCGGCGCCGGCGGCGGAGAGTCGGCGGGCCAGCCCGAACCCCAGGCCGCTGTTGGCGCCGGTGACGACGGCCAGCTTTCCGGTCAGATCGGGCACGGTGAGAGTGAGATTGGTGGCCATGATTGCGCTCCTCGGTTCGGTCCGATGCGACGTTAACAGAACGGCGGTCTGATAACAAGAGAACGCCGGTCTGATAAATTGGGCGGGTGAACTTCCAGCGGGCCCGGCGTCCCGAGCAGCTGGCGGCCCGGCGGGCGGCGATCCTGCAGGCC
>PPEA01000995.1 GCA_002967005.1 Mycobacterium talmoniae | reverse complement strand
GGTGGCGCGCGGCGCTGGGCCGGCTGGCCTCGGCGTGAGGTGAATGCCGCCGCCCCAGGGCGGGCGTCGCACTATCCTGAAACGATCCGGCAGCCAGCGCCCCGAGAGGTAACCACCGATGCGTCGACGACACCTGGGGGCGTGTCCTGGCCGCGGCGGCCACGCTGCTGACGCTGAGTTCCTGCGCCCGGGCGATCGATGGCCACCCGGTGTCGGTGTTCGCCGACCCGTTCCGGGTCGGCTGCCTGGAGGCCGTCGACGGGCCGACCGGGCTGCGGCCCGACGCCGCCGAACCGACCCGCGACGTGGAGCACACCGACGGCGGGCGCGTCGACACCCTGGCCGCGCAGTCGGTCAGCGACCTCGAGGAATTCTGGGGGGACACCTTCGCCGACACCTTCCAGGGCCGGTTTAGGCCGGTGGACCGGCTGGTGTCGTGGAGCGCGCTGGACGTCGGCGGCCGGTTCTGCGACACCGGCACCTTCAAGCTGGTCAACGCCGCCTACTGCAAACTCGACAACACCATCGGCTGGGACCGCGGCGTGCTGCTGCCCGCGCTGCGCAACGCCTACGGCGATATGGCCATCCCGATGGTGTTGGCCCACGAATACGGCCACGCGATCAGCAAGGCGGCCAAGCTGACCAAAAAGCGCACCCCGATCCTGGTGGCCGAACAGCAGGCCGACTGCTTCGCCGGGGTGTACCTGCGCTGGGTGGCCCAAGGCGACTCGCCGCGCTTCACGCTGAGCACCGGGGACGGGCTGAACGCGGTGCTGGCCGCGATGCTGGTGCTGCGCGACCCGGTGCTGCACGAGGAGGAAATCGACGGCGGCGGCAACGAGCACGGTTCGGCGTTCGAACGGATCTCGGCGTTCCAGTTCGGCTTCACCGAGGGCGCCGCGTCGTGCGCGGGCATCGACGTCAAGGAGATCGACGCCCGGCGCGGGGCGCTGCCGGTGGCGCTGCAGCGCGACCAGACCGGGGAGTGGCCGGTCAGCGAGGACTCCGCGCGCACCATCGTCGACGCGATGGCCACCGTGTTTCCGCTGCCCGACCCGCCG
>PPEA01000994.1 GCA_002967005.1 Mycobacterium talmoniae | reverse complement strand
CGGCCCGGATCCGGGACGCCAGCCCGAACGCCGACGTCACCGTGCAGCAGCTCGACTTGAGCTCGCTGGAGTCGGTGCGCGCCGCCGCCGCGGCGCTGGGCGAGGCCTACCCGCGCATCGACCTGCTGATCAACAACGCCGGGGTGATGTACACCCCCAAGCAGACCACCGCCGACGGCTTCGAGCTGCAGTTCGGCACCAACCATCTGGGCCACTTCGCGCTGACCGGGCTGCTGCTCGACCGGCTGCTGGGCGTGGAGGGCTCCCGGGTGGTGACGGTCAGCAGCATGGCGCACCGGATTATGGCCGCCATCCATTTCGACGACCTGCAGTGGGAGCACGGCTACAACCGGGTCGCCGCCTACGGGCAGTCCAAGCTGGCCAATCTGCTGTTCACCTACGAGTTGCAGCGCCGGCTGACCGCCAAGAGCAGGCCGACCATCGCGGTGGCCGCCCACCCCGGCACCTCCAACACCGAATTGACCCGCAACCTGCCGGCGTTCCTGCGCCCGGCCGAAAGACTGTTCGCGCCAATCGTTTTCCAGAACGCCCAGATGGGTGCGCTGCCGACGCTGCGGGCCGCCACCGATCCGGCGGTGACCGGCGGCCAGTACTACGGTCCCGACGGCCTGGGCGAGCAGCGCGGCCACCCCAAGCTGGTGGGCTCCAGCAAGCAGTCCCGCGACGCGCAGCTGCAAGGCCGCCTGTGGCAGGTGTCCGAGGAGCTGACCGGCGTCACGTTTCCGGTCTAAGCCGATAATGGCGGCATGCGTCCGGTCGAGGAACATCAACGCGTCGTTGCCCACCTGATCACCGCGCGGCCACCGGCCACGGTGCCGCTGGAGGCGGCCGAGGGCCTGGTGCTGGCCGCCGACGCTGGCCGCGGCCATGTCGCTGCCGGTCGTTCGACACTCCGCGATGGACGGCTACGCGGTGCGCGCCGCCGACGTCGCCGCGGCCACCGCCGAGGACCCGGTGAAACTCCCGGTAGCCGAGGACATTCCGGCCGGCCGCACCGACATTCCGACGCTGGCGCCGGGCACCGCGCATCGGATCATGACC
>PPEA01000993.1 GCA_002967005.1 Mycobacterium talmoniae | reverse complement strand
GGCCCGCCCCAACGTCCCACCCACCGAATAGTTCCAGTCGGGCGGGAAGTCCGCACGGGTGGGCAGCGCCGCGGCCAACACCCAGTTCGACCGGCCCTGCAGGCTGGGGCGTGCGGGGGCCACCAGCACGAGCGCCCCGCACCCGGCCAGTACCGTCAGCGCCGCGGCGCCCAGCAGTCGCGGCGCGAATCGGCAGCGTGGTACCCCCATCTCGTCACCCCCTGGCGAGGAGTTTAGTGGCTGAGCGGGGCCCGTCCGGTCAGGAATTGTGTGCTGGCCGAGCAGACGCAAAAGTCCCCAATTTCCGTCATTTTGAGGGGCGTTTGTGTCTGCTCGCGCTACTGGGCGAGAAGCCCGCCCAATTCCTGCACCGACCAGGGTGGGCAATCGTGGTGGTCCCGGTAGGCCAGCAGGCTGGGTGCGGGCCGGGAGAACTCGCCGACGAAACCCCCTCGCCGCGACGAAGATCCGGCCGGTCACCGCCGCGGCGAGGTCGCTGGCCAGGTAGGCGTACAGCGGCGCGACGTAGTCGGGGGCCGCGGCGTCCAGCGCCCCGGCCATGCTGACGTCGTCGAGCAGGCCGCGCCGGTTCAGCTCGGCGATGTGGTGTTCGTAGTCCGCCCCGGTGGACAGCCGGGTTTTGGCGCCCGGGCAGATCACGTTGGCCCGCACCCCGTGCTCCTTCAACTCGGCGGCGATCGCCAGCGTCAGCCCGTTCACCGCGCCCTTCCCCGCCGGATACCCGGTGCCGCCGTAGTCGCCGAGGAACGCGAACGAGCTGGTATTGACGATCGCGCCGCCGCCCTGGGCCACCATCTTCGGCGCCGCGGCGCGACAGGTCTCGAACACGGTGGCCAGGTGCGCGTCGAGCAGCTCGCGGAACTGACCGCTGCTCACGGTCAGGATCGACGAGCCGGGCGGTTCGGCGGTGCCCGCGCAGTTCACCAGGATGTCGACACGGCCGAATGCGGCGGTGCACGCGTCGATCAACGCGTCGGCGACCGCCGGCTCGGCGGGGGAACCCGGGTGCGCGACGGCGCCGGCGATGCGTTGGGCGGCAGC
>PPEA01000992.1 GCA_002967005.1 Mycobacterium talmoniae | reverse complement strand
CAGGGAAAACTAGGGCCACAAGACCTTTCACAACAACAGCAAAGTCGTTCCGGCGGCCGCGGGCGGCGAAAACTTCGGCGACAACGGCACGCGCCCCGCTTTCCGGGCCGCCCCACTCCGCCACAGTCGCCGCCGAAACGCCGCAATTCGGCGGCGCACCGCGGCGGCGTCGACACCGCTATTCCGGCGATCTGACGCCGGCCCGGCGCCGGTGACCGCCGCCGCCCAGACGCCCAATCTCCCGCTGCCCCAACGCAATACGCGGGGCCCGTCGAACCCGGATAACACGAGGACTCGCGACCGACAGCGGCCCGCACCATATTTTGCCGAGAAATATAACGTCGCCATCACACAGGACCGCGCACGCAATTATTTAATTTCGGCTGCGCAATTTGCCGGAATGGTCTTTACCGGGGCGGGGGCAGCAGGGCCTGCAGATCGGCGGGTGAGTTGACGTTGGCCAGCGTCGGGGCCTTGGGCACCACGATGCGTTGCGCGTCGACGGTGTTGACCAACGCGCCCATCCGGCGTTCGCCGGCGGCCACCAGGTGCCGCGCCAGCCGCATCGGCGGTGCCGCGGTCCAGGGTGCTGAGCTCCCGCCGGATCTCGGGCGCCAGCTGCTTGGCCTCCACCTCTGGCGGGATCGCCGGCCCGTCCCGGCGCGGCCGCTCCTCGGTGGCCTGCGACGGCTGTGCTCGACGCGGCCGGTCGGGGCGTTGGTCGCGGGGTCCGCGCCGGCCCCCGCCGGCGCCAGTGCCGCCCGTGGGCCGGCCGCGCCGCTGTGTGCTGCCGCCTTGGGTGTCTTTGACCACCTGATGCCTTCCGTTTCCCGTCGCTGTCCTGCTCTCGCCAAAGGATACGGCCGCCTTCCAGAACGCCACAATTAATGGCTAGGTATAGATATGCCTGTGCAAATTGGTTTGGGGGCACAGGGCTTGTGGTTGTGTTCGGCGGTGTCCTACTTTTCCACCCGGGTGGGTAGTATCATCGGCGCTGGCAGCTTAGCTTCGGGTTCGGGATGGGTCCGGCGTTTCCCTCGTCGCTATTACCGCCTGTAACTCTATTT
>PPEA01000991.1 GCA_002967005.1 Mycobacterium talmoniae | reverse complement strand
GGCCGCCGACCCGGACCGGGCCGCCGAGCTGGCCACCGAACTCGGGGTCGGGTCGTCGATCGGCCGGCTGCGGAAGGCGCTGGACGGCGCGGCGGTTACTTAGGCCGGCCGACCTCGTAGGTGCCCTTGTCGTCCTGGAAGGTGACCGTCACCTTGCGCTTGGTGCCATCGATGCTGACCTCGCATTCGAAGGTGCCGTTCTTTTTGACTTCCGGGTCAACCTCGTTGTTGCACTTGACGTCCTTGACGTTCTTGGCGCCATAACCGTTGGTCTGGTCGGTCAGGATCTGCTGCACACCGTCTTGTGCCTTCTTGATGTCGAGCTTGGTGGTCACCAGGAACCCGGGCAGCCAGAACCCGGACACCAAGAACGCGACCACGGCCAGCGCTGCCAGCACGCCGATCACGCTGCCGATCACCGCTTTGTTGCCCTTCTTGCCCTGCTCGGGTCCGGGCTGGCCGTAGGGCGGGAATTGGCCGGGCTGGCCGTACTGGCCGGGCTGCTGACCAAATTGGCCGTACTGGCCCGGTTGCCCGTACTGACCGAATTGATCGGGCTGGCCCGTTTGGCCGTACTGGCCGGGCTGCTGACCGAACTGGTCGGGCTGACCGTACGACGGGGTGGGCTGCTGCTGCGGGTACTGCGGAGTCGGCGGATAGGCGGTGGTGGGCTGCTGGTATTGCGGCGGAGTGGTGTAGGCGGGCTGCTGCCAACCGGAGGTTTGCATGGTGGGCTGCTCCGGGGTCACCGGCTGCTGCCAGGCCGACTGCTGTTCGGTGCCTTGCTCACCTTGACCGGGCTGCTGAGGCTGCCACGGCTGCGTCGGGTCGTATCCCTGCGGTCCGCTCATCGTTACTCCTCAGTCCTCTCAATGCTCGGCGCTCATCACCGGGTATACCGTAGCGTGTCGGACTCAGCCTACCCGGCATCAACAGCCACGACGCCGCGCCTAATCGCGTCGATCGCCTGTTTTGCGGTGGCGCGCAGCGCGGGGTCGGGGGCCGGCGATTCGCAGCTGATCAAGCAGGTCCGAGAACCTGCCGGCACCAGCGCACGAAATCGCCTGCC
>PPEA01000990.1 GCA_002967005.1 Mycobacterium talmoniae | reverse complement strand
GCCCGAGATCGCCGACGAATACGACGCCGCGGAGGCGCGCACGTTCGGCCGCCAGGCCTTGCCAGGCCTCCGCGGCGGCCGCAGCGACGCCGACCCGGGGCCGGCGTACATGCGTCCGGAGTTGATCTCCGGGGGTAGGGCTGCGAAATCCATTGCTAGGCTCCTTGATCGGCTACCAGCACACCGGCGGTCACTCGGCCTCGTGTATCACGAAGATGTTGGCGGTGGTCGCAAACTCTTTGCCCGCCGACGCGCTCGCGGCGCCCACGGTCCGAGCAGCGGAACCGCCGGTGCCGACCATGCCCCGCCCGGCCAGACCGGACAACGCCATGTTGCTCAGCATGCTGGACTGCCCCTCCTCCGCGAACGCCAGCGGAGCGGCACTCAGGTTGGTTTCGGGCAGCATCGCGGCGGCCGCTTTGATCGCCGGGCGGACGACGCCCAGCTGGACGGCACGGACATGCCCGCGATCCGGCCCGCGCCGCCCAGGCCCGCCGATAGCTCGCTGAAGCCGGTTGAGCTGGCCGTGGCTGGCCCCATACCGAGGATGCCCGCCAGTGGTTCGCCGACCGCCGCCGCGGGCAGTGTGGACACCTTCTCGGCGGCGCTGGTCAGGTTGGCCGAGGCCTGCGGCAGCAGATAGCTCTGGATCCCGAGCAGATAAGGCACACCACCGATCGGGAACAGCGACGCCGGCGACAACGGCCCGGTGATGAAGCTGTTCAGCGCCGAGAGCAGCGACGGCGGATCGGCCGCCGCCGCAGGAGCCGCGGTGGTGGTGATGGGTGAGGCGAGGCTCTGCAACGACTGCGGCACCGTCGACAGCAATTGCGGCAAGGCCTGCGCGTGCCCACCGGCCGACGTGGCGGTGGCCTGGGCGACGGCGGCGGCTTGGCTGGTCCCGCCCGCCGGGTTGGTCGTCTGCGGAGGCTCGTTGAAGGGCGTGACCTGCGCGGCGGCCGCCGACGATCCGGCGTAGGCGTACATGGCGGCCGCGTCCTGGGCCCACATCTCGATGTAGTGCGCCTCGGTGGCCGCGATCGCCGGGGTGTTCCTGCCCCAGAATGTT
>PPEA01000099.1 GCA_002967005.1 Mycobacterium talmoniae | reverse complement strand
CAGCGTCTGCTCGGTGACCCCCGGCCGCAACTCGGCCACCGCGGCGGCCAACCCGGCCTCGGCGATCCGGATCGCCTCCCGCAGGGCGGCCACCTCGTCGTCGGTTTTGATGCGCCGGGCGGCCCGCATCGCCTGCTCCCCGTCGACCAATTCGGCGTTGGGGAACACCAACGGCAACAGCTGGGCGAAACCCGGTGACAGCGCATCGGTGCCGACGCGCTTAGCGGCCGCCAGCCCGTCGATGCGTTGCAGCTTGGCGATGGTGTTCATCGGGTTCCACGAGATCCCGTACAGGTTCTCGTGCGGGATGTCGTCGGGCACCCCCTCGTCCCAGGTGGACAGCAAATGGACCGCCCCGGTGTCGCGGATCAGGATGCAGGTCGGTCCGAACGGCCGGGTCCCGGCCACCCACAGCTGCGGGGTGCCCGAGACGTAGCGCACGTTGGCTTGCCGGCCCAGCACCAGCACGTCGAGGTCGTAGGCGGCCATCTGGGCCAGCGCGCGCTCCCGCCGCCCTAACCGCAGCGCCCGATCGTCGGGCAGAACCTCAGTCGCCATCAGCGCCACTCCTGGACATCGCTGCGCTCTGCATCGTCGTCAGCGCTCGCCGTAGGGCGCATACGGGTAGTCGGTCAACGGGATCCAGCCTTCCTCGGTGATGACGATGATTTCCTCGCTGCGATAGCCGCCGGTGCCGTCCTCCCAGACCACCGGCTCCAACACCAGCACCATGCCCGGCTCGAACACGAAGTTCTCGTCGAACTCCGCGCCCAGATCGGTGCCGATCATGGGTGTTTCGGCGGCGTTGACGCCGATACCGTGCCCCAGGTAGAAGTGCGGCAGCCAGGGCTGGGTGCCGCCGTTGGCCTTGGTCGCCGCCCGGCCCAGGTCGGCCGCCGTGGCGCCGGCCCGGGTCACCTCGAGCACCGCGGCCATGATGTCGCGCCACTGCTGAAACTGGGCCTGCTGGCGCGGGGTCGGGTCGGCGCCCACCACCCAGGTGCGGCCGAAATCCGAACAATAGCCCTGATAGGTGATGGACACGTCGGTCCACAACACGTCCCCGGCCACCAGCTCCCGCTCGGTGGACAGCAGCGGCAACGCCAAATCGCCGTGCGTGGTCCACACCCCGTCGGCCTTGCGCTGCGGCATCACCTGCCAAATCGGTTCGAGCATGCTGGCCATCGCGCCCAGCTCGAATGCGCGGCGCATGAAACTGGCCGACAGATCGACCTGGCGGATGCCCGGGGCCAACGCGGCCTGCACGTCGACCATGGCCGCATCGGTGATCCGGCAGGCGGTGCGGATACAGGCCAGTTCGTCAACGGTTTTCACCAACTTGGCGGCGCCGATCACCTGGGCGGCGTCGGCGGGCCGGCCCCCGGGAAACAGGCGCTGCTGCGCCCGGCGCATCGCCCCGGTGAATTCGTCGACCGCCACCGCCTTGCCGGCCGGGATCAGCTCGGCCAACGTCGCCGCGAAGTTCTCCACGCCTTCGTCGAACTCCAGGTAGACCGCGCCGTGCAGATGGTCGGCCGGAATGCCCGTCTCGGAGGCGGCGCCCTCCCGGAACGGCAGGAACAGGTGCGGGTGCGGATCCTCGGCGAGCACCACCGCCACCGGCCGCTCGACATAGGACAACCCGGCGTCGCCCAGCGGCCAGCTGGCCCCGGTCGCGTACACCACGTTGTTGTTGCCGAGCAGGATCAACGCGTCCAGCCCGCGCTCGGCCATCGCTGAGCGCAGCCGCGCCCCCGTTTCGGCGCGCATCCGGGTCAGGTCCGGGCGGTCGGGGATCTTGAGGCCGGACACCGCCGGCGATGCGAATGTCGTCATCTACACACCCAAGAACTCGGTGATGTTGCGGTTGACGATCTTGACGGCGTTGTCCGGGCCCACCGCGGCCACCACCGCGGCCAGCGACTTCTCCGAGTAGCCGAACGTGCTCTCATTGTGCGGATAATCCGACGACCAGAACACCTTGTCGACTCCGATTTGGTCAATCAGCCGCAGCCCCAACGGATCCACCATGAACGAGGCGCTCATGTGGGTGTTCCAGTAGTAGCGGATGTCGTGGGCCAGCTGGTGGCTGAACATGTGCTTATACGACGCCAGCAGATGCTCGGCGTCCTGCAACGCCGTGGGCACCCAGGCGATGCCGCCCTCGAACCAGCCGACCCGCAGCCCGGGATGGCGGTCCAAGATGCCGGAGAAGATGTACTTGGCGAACTGTTCGCGAAACGAGTCGACGTTGACCATCATCCCGACCACGACGCTGTTGACCTCGCACGGGGTTTTCGGCGGGGTTTCGCCGATGTGGTGG
Source organism: Mycobacterium talmoniae (assembly GCA_002967005.1). GTDB lineage: Bacteria > Actinomycetota > Actinomycetes > Mycobacteriales > Mycobacteriaceae > Mycobacterium > Mycobacterium talmoniae. The sequence continues at coordinate 14,628 of PPEA01000099.1, read as the reverse complement.
GTGATCGGCAGACCGGCCTGTTCGATCTCGTCCCACACCGGGTCCATCGCGGCGCTGCCGAAGTCGATGATGTTGCCGTCGTCATCTTTCCCCGGGTTCAGCGGCAGCAGGAAGGTCTTCAGGCCCAGCGACTTCAGCTCGTCGAGGGTGCGTCGCGTCCCGGCCGGATCCCACCAGTTGATCAGGCCGACGCCGTAGAAGTGACCGCCCGAGCGCTCCTGCAGCTCGGCCATGTACTCGTTGTAAATGCGAAAGACCCGTTCCCGCAGCTCTTTATCCGGGAAATGAAACAAGGCGAGCACCGCGTTCGGAAACGCCAGCTCCCTATCGACGCCATCCTCGTGCAGTTCGCGGATGCGTGCCTCGATATTCTTGCTGGCCGCCCCGGCGAGGTCGTCGTATTGCATCAACACCGCGGAAAAATCGCCGGGCAGAAACGACTGTCCCTTGCGGCCGACCATGTAGGCGCCGTCTTCGTACCAGATCCGCGGCGCCTTGTCCTTGAGGTCGTCGGGGAAGCGTTGGTAGAAGATGTCGTCGGCGATCGAGATGTGGTTGTCGGCGGAGAACACCTCGGTGCCGGCCGGCAGGCCGACATCGACCCCGGCGTGGCCGCGCCGGTCTTTCGGTGCGCCGTAACCTTCCGGCGGGTAGAGCAAGGTGCTGGATTGACTGGTCATCGTTGACTCCGTGGGCTGTTGGTTACCAGGTGACCGGTAGTTCGTAGACGCCGTAGGCGAGCCGGTCGTTTTTTTGAACGGGATTTCCTCGAATGGGACGGCGAGTTTCAGCGTGGGGATCCGCCGGAACAGGGTGTGGAAGACCATCTGCAGCTCGACCCGGGCCAGCTGCTGGCCGACGCACTGGTGCGGACCGAAACCGAACGCGAGGTGCTGGCGGGCGGGCCGGTTCAGGTCGAGCACCTCGGGCTCCGGGAACTCCGCGGGATCCCAGTTCGCCGGCGCCAGGTCGATGATGATGCCCTCGCCGGCGCGGATCACTTCCCCGCCGATCTCGATGTCCTCCGCGGCGACCCGGCGCTGACCGTTTTGGATGATCGACAGGTAGCGCAGTAGTTCCTCGACCGCGTTGGCGATCACCGTCTCGTCGTCGCTGTCGCGGATCACGGCCAGCTTCTCGGGTTCTTGCAGTAGCGCGAGGATGCCCAAACCGATCATGTTCGCGGTGGTTTCGTGGCCGGCGATCAGCATCCCGGTGCCCAGCTGGGTGGCCTCCTTCAGGCTGAGCTCGCCGGATTTCACCCGCTCCCCCAGATCCGACACCATGTCCTCGGTGGGCTCGGCCATCCGGGCCTCCAGCAGCCGGATCAGATACTTCGACAGCTCGGTGGCACCGGCGGCGGTGTCCTTGGCCGTCGCGTACCGGGACACCCCCATGGTGGCGTGCTCCTGGAAGAAGCCGTGGTCTTCGTAGGGCACCCCGAGCAGTTCGCTGATCACCAGCGACGGGATGGGCAGCGCCAGCGCGGTGACCAGCTCGGCGGGCTGCGGACCGGCCAGGATCGCGTCGAGATGCTCGTCGATGATCTGCTGGATCGCCGGTCGCATGGCCTCGACCCGGCGAGACGTCAACGGGCGCGACAACATCCGCCGAAACCGGATGTGCTCGGCGCCGTCGGCGGTGAACACCGACCGGGGACGCTTGTCCACCGTGGCCAGCATGCCCTCGTTCCAGTGCGGGAAGCCGTCGCGGCGGTCGTCGACACTGACCCGCGGGTCGCCGAACAGCGTCCGCGCCGCCTCGTAGCCGGTGATCAGCCACGGGGTCGATCCGTCCCAGATCCGCACCCGGCTCAGCGGTTTGTCGGCGGCCAACGCCATCACCCCCGGCGGCGGGGCGAACGGGCACGCCGACGCCCGCTCCATCGGGTAGTCCGGGATTGCGGCGGCGGCCTCGGCCGCGGTGTCGGTCAGCGTGTCGGACACTCTCACTCCTCGATGTGGATGGCTCGGGTGGGGCAGCCCGCTTCGGCGCGGCGGACCTGGTCGGCGAATTCGGCCGAGGGGTCCTCGGTGAGCAGCACGACGACCCCGTCCTCGTCGCGTTGGTCGAACACCTCCGGCGCGTGCATCACGCAGTTCCCCGACGAGGCGCACACGTCTTGATTGACAGTGACTTTCATCGGCGGCCTCGCTTCGGCTCCGGGGTGACCGGCGCCAGCCACAGCCCGACGATCGCGTCAATGAGGTTGGAGCCCGCGATCTGCCAATTGGTTTTGCGCGCCGAACCGCCGGCCGCCAGCGCGCGTTCCCAGTCGGCGCAGGTGTGCATTAACAGGTTGCGGCCCATGGCGTTGCGCGCCGAGCGGATCTCGGCGGGCAGCTCCGGCAGACAGCGATCGATCCGGGTGATCACCTCGACCAGCGACGGCGAGCTCAGCGCGTCCTTGACCACGATGTCGTGGTAGGCGGGGTCGGCCATCACCTGCGCGGCGAACCGCGCGTACCAGGTGGGGTTGCCCAGCTGCGCGAGGTGATCGGTGAGCGGGCGCACCAGGCACGCCACCCAATCCCGCATCTGGGTTGAGCTTCCGGTCGCGGCGACCATCTGCTCCCGCAGCCGCTCGATGGGCACCCGATGTTTGTGTTCGATCGCCCGCACCAGGTCGGTCTTGGTGCCGAAGTGGTAGCCGACCGCCGCATTGTTGCCCTGGCCGGCGGCCTCGCTGACCTGCCGGTTGGACACCGCGAAGACGCCGTGCTCGGCGTAGAGCCGCTCGGCGGCGGCCAGGATGGCCTCCCGCGTGGCGGTGGCCCGTTCGGTGCGCGCGTCCTTGCTCGCGGTGGTCACCTGCCCAGTCAACGCCCCCCACCGGGTTAAGTCAAGTGATTGATTTAATTCTTGGCGCTTTTGCGGCGGATCGCCTTGCCCGCGACGGTCCCGCCGTCGACCGGCAGCACCGTGCCGGTGACATACCGGGAGCGGTCCCCGGCGAAATACAGGGCGGCCTCGGCGACGTCATCGGGGGTGCCCTCCCGCTGCAGCGGCCGGTCGGCGCGCATCGTCTCGCGGATCGCGGCTTCGTAGCGGGCGACCGCCTCGTGGTCCATGTTCGTCGCCGAGGACGCCAGGATCGGGGTGGGGATGTTGCCCGGGGCGATGGCGTTGACCCGAATGTCGTAGTAGGCCAATTCGATGGCCGCGGACTTGGTGAACTGGATGACCGCCGCCTTGGAGGCCCGGTAGCTCATCACCCCGCCACCGGCCTGGATCCCGCCGATCGAGGTGAGGTTGATGATCGACCCACCGCCGTGTGTGGCCATGTACCGGGCCGCATCGCGGGTGCCGGCCATCACGCCGAGCACGTTGACCGACATGACGCGGTGGAAGTCGGCCAGGTCGTCGTCGAGGAACCGCCGGTGCATGGTGCCCGAGACCCCGGCGTTGTTGACCATGACGTGCAGCCCGCCGAACCGCTGCACGGCGGTGTCGACCAGGGCGCCCAGCTGTGCGGGATCGGCGACATCGGTGACCTGGAACGTCGCCGCGTCGCCCAGCTGAGCGGCCAGCTCGGCGCCGCGCTCGCGGTCGACGTCGGCGATCACCACTCGGGCTCCCTCGGCGACAAACCGTTCGGCCAAGCCCCGGCCGATCCCCGACGCACTGCCGGTGATGATTGCGACCTTGCCCGCTAGCTCGTTGACCATCGACGCCCTTCCATGTCCACACCGCCCGACGCGGCAGTTCGACTCAACCCGCTGAGCCCTCGTTCAGTCAAGCAACTGATTTAAGTTATCGACTGGCCGCGGCGTCGGCCGACGGCATCATCGGGCCGCGGGGTCAGCGCGGAAAAGCCTCGAACTGGTGCAGCTGCGGCACCGTGATGACCAGGTGCGCGACCACCTGCTCGCTGAGGCAGTCGTGACGGTAGGGCACGTCACCGGGGAAACGAACGAAGTCGCCGGCCGAGACGGTGACCGGGTCGATCAACGGCCCGGTCCGCAATTTGCCACTGATGATGTAGAGATGATGCAAGGTACCCGGAGACCCCGGCTCGGGCGGATCGCCCGGTTTCGCATCGCGGGTTAGGCGCAGGATCAGGGTGCGCACATACCCGGTCCCGTACACCTCATCAAGGACGCGCTCGGGGCGTGCGCGCGCCGCGGCGTCGGCGCGCTGCACGAACACCGGGGTCCCCCATTCGGTCAGCAGCCGGCGCGCCGGGATGTCGAGGGCGGCACCGATCTGTGCCAGCGTCTCGACCGTCGGATTTCCCAGCCCCTGCTCAATTTTCGACAATGTCTGCTTCGATAACGCCGACCGCCGCGCCAGTTCGCCCAGCGACATGCGGCGCTCCTGACGGTATCGACGCACATTGCGCGCCACGAGTTGGCCCGTGAGGGATTCACCTTCAGCCGTCACTTTAAATTCACACTCCGTCACTGTTGACGTACGCCGGGCGGTCAAGAACGATGTCACGTATACCGACCGCTTCGTCCATTTTAGGTGACGAAGCCTTTCCTAGCTGGGGGTCAACGGTGACTCACCTCGTTCGGTCACGCCGCGTTTCTCCTCAAGCCGGGCGCCTGGCTTGGGTGCTCGCCACGATGATGTTGTGGGCGCCAATACTCGCGTCGGGCGCTCTGGCCAACGCCGACAACGGATATCACGGCGACTTCTACCTGCCGCCGGAGCCCCTTCCCGCCGGGGCCCCTGGCGACGTGATCCGCACCGAGCCGTCGCCCATCGCGGTGGGCAACGACTTTCCGGATGCCTTTCCGGGGGCGGCGACGCGGATCATGTACCGCAGCACCGATATGCGTGAGCACCCGGTTGCGGTGACCGGCACTTACTTTCAGCCCACCAAGCCCTGGGAGGGCCCCGGCGCCCGGCCGTTGATCGCATTCGGGGTGGGCACCCAGGGACAAGGCGACCAGTGCGCGCCGTCGCGGTTGTTCAACGTCTACGTGTATCACTCCCGTCCGCTGGACTTCATGCTGGGCTATGAACTGCTGTTCGTCCAGCGGATGCTGCAGCGCGGCTGGGCGGTGGTCGTCACCGATTACCAGGCGCTGGGCACCCCCGGCGTGCACACCTTCGTCAACCGCGTCGCCGAAGCACACGCGGTGCTCGACGCCGCCCGCGCGGCCTACCGCCTGCCCGATACCGGACTGAGCCCCCAAGGCCCCCTGGCGCTTTACGGCTACTCACAAGGCGGTGGGGCGGTCGCCGCGGCCGCCGAACTGGCCTCCAGCTACGCGCCGGAACTGCCGATTGTGGGCACCTATTCCGGGGCGCCGGTGGCCGACGTCAAAGAGACGCTCGACTACTCCGACGGCAGTATCCTGGCCGGACTCAACGGCTACGTGCTCAACGGTTTGCTCGCCGCCTACCCCGAACACGCCGATGCCATCCATGCCGGGCTGACCCCCGACGGCGAAGACCTCATCGCGAAGACGCAAAACCAGTGCGTCGGTGAGACACTCATCAACTTCATGTTCCGCCATGTCCGCCGCTACTTCGCCGACGACCCCACCGCGCTGATCACCCGAGAACCGTTCACGTCCATGTTCGACGAGCAACGCGTCGGGAGACTCAAGCCGACCGGCCCGGCCCTGATCAATGGCAACCGCTACGACCCGCTGGTCCCCTACACCGCGGTGGTGCAACTCGGGTGGGACTGGTGCGCGCTCGGCGCTGACGTCCAGTTCAACACCAACGAAGAACCTCCGCTGCTCAACAAGCTGGCCATCAACCACGCCCTGCCCATGGTTGTCGACGCGCCGCTGGCACTGCAATGGATCGCCGACCGATTCGCCGGCCTGCCCACCACGCCCAACTGCGGGAGCTTCTAACCGCCGGGGCGATGCGCCGGTGGCCGGTGGTCCCGTGCCACGATGAGGCATGGCCGACCCGGAGAGTCAGGCATCGAGCACGGCGAAGGCCACCCGGCCCACCCACGCCGACGTCGCCCGACTCGCGCGTGTGTCGACCGCAACGGTCAGCTATGTGTTGAACAATTCCGCCGGCCGGCGGATCTCGTCGAGCACCCGGGAGGCGGTCTACCGCGCCGCCGAGCAACTCGGCTACCGGCCCAACGCCGCCGCCCGTAACCTCGCCCGCGGCAAGAGCGGCGTGGTGCTCTACGTGGTGCCGCGGGTGGCGGTCGGCGACATGCCGATGCAGGCCGGCAGTCTGATGACCACGGAACTGTCCCGCCGGGGTTTGCTGCAAGTGCAGATCTTCGAGACCGAGGACGATCAGCACGTCATCGATGCGATCGAGCATCTTGACCCGATCGCCGTCACCAGTTTGTTTCCGTTGACCAGGGGCGCCCAGCGCGCGGTCAGCGCCGCGCAAGTGGCCCACGTCGAGATCGGGACGCTGCCCGCCCTGGGAGAACCCCACTTGTCGGTCGGCGCACTGCGCGTCGAGCACCTGATCTCACGTGGACATCGCAAGATCGCGTTCGCCTACACCGGCTTCGCCAAATGGCGTGCCCTGGGCGACTTTTGGCTCACGGGGGTCACCCGGGCGGCGCAGACCCACAACCTTCCCGCCATCAGCGTGGCCACCGTCACCATGAACAATGCCGCCGAGGCGGTGGCGCGCTGGCACGCCGACGGCGTCACCGCGGTGTGCGCGCAAAGCGACGAAGTCGCCTATCTGATCCTGTACGGCATCCGCGAAGCGGGCCTGACCTGTCCCGATGATCTTGCCGTGATGGGCGTCGACGCCCACCCCATGGGTGCCATCAGCTCACCACCGCTGACCACGGTGGAGTTCAACCCCATCGCGGTGGCCGACGCTGCCATCGCGGCCGTGTTGACCGCACTCGGCTATCCGGCGCCCTCCGAACCGCAGCCCGCCGACATCGCGCGCCTGATCGTGCGCGCCTCCGCGTAGCCCGTTAGCCCCGCGACCCTAGACATCGGATGGTTAAGCGCATAACCTACGCATGCGAATGACGTTTCCGTAATGCGAGAAGGGGATTTCTATGACTGCGGTGCAGGATGTGTTGGAGGAGATTCGCAAGGTCCCCGGCACCGGTGACGTGATTCCGATCATCGACCCCGCCACCGAGGAACAGCTCACCGAGTTCACCGACTGCGGACCCGAGGCCGTCGACGACGCGGTGGCGCGCGCGAAGGCGACCGCCGAATCGGGCGTGTGGTCGGGCATGGCCGACTACGACCGGGCGAAGGTGCTGTGGCGCATCGCCGATCTGATCGACGAGAACGCGGCCGTGCTCGCCGAACTCGAATCGGTTAACGCCGGCATCCCCCCGGCCCAGGCCGAGATCATCACCAAGGTCGGCTCGGAGTGGTTCCGCTACTACGCCGGCTGGTGCACCAAGATCGACGGCATCGCCCGGGACGTGAACACCGGCGGCCTGTCCGGCATCGAGTCGCACCAGCACGTCTACACGCTGCGCGAGCCCTACGGCGTGGTGGGGCTGATCTTCCCGTGGAACGGGCCGGTGTTCAACTTCTGCGCCAAGCTGGCGCCGTCGCTGGCGGCGGGCTGCAGCAGCGTGGTCAAACCCGCCGAGGAGACCCCGCTGTCGGCGCTGGTGCTGGACCGGATCCTGGCCGAGGCCGGCGTGCCCGAGGGCGTGGTCAACCTGCTGCTGGGCTACGGGCACACCGCGGGCGCGGCGATCACCGCGCACCCCGACGTGGAGAAGGTGGCCTTCACCGGATCGACCGAGGTCGGCCGGGAGATCGTGCACGCCTCGGCCGCCAGCAACCTCAACAAGGTCACCCTGGAACTCGGCGGCAAGTCCCCGGTGCTGATCTTCGACGATGCCGACCTGGACCTGTCCATCCCGATGGCGTCGTTCGGCACCTTCATCCACTCCGGGCAGGCCTGTGTGTGCGGCTCGCGGATCTTCGCCCAACGCGGCGTCTACGAGCGGGTGGTGGAAGGCATCGCCAACATGGCCAACAACATGTTGCTCGGCGGCCCCACCGACGAGGGCGCCATGATCGGCCCGCTGATCAGCCAAAAGCAGCTGACCCGGGTGTTGGGCTACCTCGAGCAGGGCCGCGCCGACGGCGTCGAGCTGGTCACCGGCGGCCACCGGCTGGACCGCAAGGGGTACTTCGTGCACCCGACCGTGGTCACCAACGTCGACCCCGATTCCAGCCGGCTGTTCCAGGAGGAGATCTTCGGTCCGGTCGTCACGATTCTGCCGTTCGACGACGAGGACGAGGCGATCGCGTTGGCCAACAACAGCACCTACGGGTTGGCCGCCACCGCCTGGACCAAGGACCTGGGCCGCGCGCACCGGTTGGCCAAGCGGCTCAAGGCCGGCACGGTGGGGCTGAACTGCCAGATGCAGTTCGACCACTCCATGCCGTTCGGTGGCTACAAGCAGTCCGGCTGGGGCTACGAATCCGGCAAGGCCGGCATCGACACCTACCTGCAAACCAAGATCGTCTGGGCCCAGATGTAGGTGGGAGCCGCGTTGACTCTGCGTGTAAGGCGCAAAAGTGCGAGAAGGCTCCGCCCTCAGCGCAGAGTCAACGCGAGACGCGTCAACGCGAAGACAGGAAATCCAGCAGCAATTCGTTGACCACGGCCGGCTGTTCGATCTGCGGGCAGTGCCCGGCGGCGTCGATCACCGCCGAGCGCGCACCCGGGATCTGGTCGGCGATCTGCTTGGCCCACCCCACCGGCAACAGCTTGTCGCCGCCGCCCTCGATCACCAGGGTCGGCGCCGAGATGCGGTGGTAGGCCCGCTGACTCGACGCAGCAGCGGGCGGCTCCGCGCCGGGCCGACGAAACCGCGCCGCGGCCACCGCCTCCCACGCCCCGGGCGCGACGCTGGACTGGTAGCGGCGCCGCACATACTCTTCGTCGGCGGGATAGGCCGGGTCATAAAACAGCGCCTCGACGATGCGCCGCATCGCGGGCAGCGTGGCGTCATAGTCGTAGAGCGCCTCCATGTACCGGTTGCGCTGAATCTCCCCGCCGCCGCAGATGGTCACCATATTGCGCACCGGCAGCCGCGGCGCGTCGGATGTGGTGTCGACCAGCAGCATGATCGCCCCCATCGAATTGCCGACGAAATGCGCCGCCTCGACGCCCAGCGCCGCGCAGAACCGGGCGACATGCCGGATCCGCATGCCGCGGCCGTCGGTGAAGTCGATGACCTTGGCCGACTGGCCGAAACCCAACAGGTCCGGGGCCAGCACCCGGTAGTGCTCGGCCAACGCCGCGATGGTGTGCTCCCAGCCCAGTTCGGCGCTGGCGCCGAACTCCCCGCCGTGCAACAGCACCACCGGATCACCGCGGCCGGCCTCCAAGTAGCTGGTGGTCAGGCCGTCGACGTCAATGGTGCGGCGATCCATCCGATCCGCCTAGGCCGTCACGCGGTGCGAGCGGGCAAAGGTCAGCACCTGGTTGGCCAGCAGGTCCAGCTGGTCGCTGACCGTGGTGTCGATGAGTTCCCCGGCGGGATCCCAGACGCGGTCCGCCGAGTTGATCGCCACCCCAAGCGGTGTGGGCCAGGCCCGCAGCGCGTGCCCGATGACCCGCAGCTGACCCAGGGTGCCCACCGCGGCCTGCCAGCCGTAGGCGCAGCTGATGCAGCCCCACGGCTTGTTGTCCAGGTAGACGCGGGAGTCCTCGCGCATGTCTTCGATGTAGTCCAACGCGTTCTTGACCAGTCCGGAGATCGCGCCGTGGTATCCGGGTGAGCCGACGACGACGGCGTCGGCCTGCCGCAGCGCGTCGATCAACCGGGTCGCGCGCGGGGTGCGCGCCGGCTCATGCGGGTTGTACATCGGCAGCTCGATGTCTTCTCCGCAGAACAGCTGCGTGCGCCCGCCGCGCCGCTCGACGGCGTCCAGGCAATGCCGCAGCGCCCGTTCGGTGGACGAATCTGCCCGCAAGGTGCCGCCGAGGGCGACCACCAGCGGTCCGGTTTGTTCAGTCATCACGCTCTTCCTCACTTGATGGCAATGGGATTGACCGGGGACCCGACCGCGCCGACGACGCGCAGCGGCGGGGCCACCAGCTGAAACTCGTAGACTCCGTCGGCGGCGCAGTCGGCGGCCAGCGCGGTGAGGTCCCAGAATTCGCCGAGCATCAAACCCATGTCGCGCAGGCACAGCATGTGCATCGGCAAGAAGGTGCCGTCGACCCCGGAGATGGGGTCTTCGACCATGAGGTTATCGGCGGCGATGGCGGCGATGTCGTGGTCGTGTAGCCAGGCGGCGCACCGCCAATCCAAGCCCGCCCCCGGCTCGGCTCCGTCGCCGGTGCGCAAAAACCGTGCCCACCAGCCGGTTCGGATCAGCACGATGTCGCCGCGGCCGATCGTCACGCCCTGCGCCCGGGCGATGTCGTCGAGCTCCTCGGGGGTGATCGGGGTGCCGTGTTCCACGAACAGGTCCGCGCCGCGATGTCGCACCACATCCAGCAGCACCCCGCGCGAGGTGATCCCCTTGCCGTCCACCTTGTCGATGCCGCAGTGGTAGGCGCCCAGGCTGGTCACCGAGCTGGCCGGGAAACCGTTGTACAGCTGGTCGTCGTAGTACACGTGCGACAGCGCGTCCCATTGAGTGGCGGCCTGCAGCGACATGATGATCATGTCGTCGTTGAACCGAAACGGGTTGTCCACGAAGAATTCGCTGAGCTGTTGGGCCACCGAGTTGCGGGCCCACTCCGGGCCGTAACGGGCCAGCGTGTTGACGTCGCCGCCGTCCACGGTCATCACGTGCATCGGGTTGTGCCGGAACTGGAAGGCGCCCTGCGGACCCGACGAGCCGAAGTCCACCCCGAGCGGAAACACCTTGCCGTGTCGGACCAGGCTCGCGGCCTGCGCGACCTTGTCCGCGGTGATGAAGTTCAGCGTGCCGAGTTCGTCGGCCTGCCCCCACCGCCCCCAGTTGCGCACATCTTTGGCGACACGCCGAAAATCGGTCAGGCTGGCCACGGCGCCCGCCCCAGCTCGCGGGCGGTGACCGCGCCCAGGTTGCCGCCGTCGACCCACACCACCTGACCCGAGATGTAGCTGGCGGCACCGCTGTTCAGAAATGCCAGCACGGCGGCCTGCTCGGCGGGCTCGGCGGCCCGGCCCAGGGGTTTGTCGATGTCGTCGAGGAACCGCTGCCCGTAGGCGGACCGCAGCTGGTCGAGGATCGGGGTGTCGGTGACGCCCGGCCCGGTGCAGTTGATTCGGATCCCCCGGGCGCCCAGCGGTGCCGCACTGGCCATGGTGTACAGGATGATCGCCTCCTTGGACAACCGGTAGCCCCCGTCGGCGAGCGCCTCGGGATGCTGCTGACACCACGCGACACCGTCGGCCAGGGTCTGCGTGTGCAGCAGCCCGGCCACCAGCTGTTGGTGCTCGCGGTAGCCGGCCGCCGCCAGCGACGACACGCTCACCACCGAAGACCCGGCCGGCATCACCGGCAGCACCGCTTCGGTGAACTGGCGCAGGCCAAGGAAGTTGACGGTGACGACCAGCAGCGGGTCACCGATTCCGGAGGACACCCCGGCGACGTTGAACAGGGCATCGACCGGGCCGCCCAGCGCGGCCGCGGCGCGGTCGATCGAGTTGGTGTCGGCCAGGTCGATGTGGTGGAACTCGGCGAGCTCGACGTCCGGGGCGCACCGATCCAACCCGACCACGTGCGCGCCCAATTCGGTGAGCTGGCGCACCAGCTGCGCGCCGATCCCCGACGCGCACCCGGTCACCACCGCGCGGCGCCCGTCGTACCGCCACAACCGGTCGATTTGGCCCATGGCTAGTCGGCTCCCCGGGTCAGCCCCGCTGCTCCTTCTCGCGTTGCGCCGCCTGCACGCGTCCCTCGTTCATCTCCGCCATCGCCTCGGGAATCTCGCTGGCGGTGAACTTCCCACCCCGGCCGGTGGGCAGCCCGCCGAACGAGTAGCTTTCATCGAAGGCCGGCGCCGACGATCGCGGGCGGCGCGCCTCCACCTTCTCGATCACCGGCGCCAGCCGTTTCGCCTTGTCGGCCACCGCTTTCGCGTCGCGCTCGATGAACTCCGGCAGCACTTCCTTGCCCATCAACTCGATGGACTCCATGGTGCCTTCGTGGCTGCGTGGGTTGAGCAGCAGGATGATCTCGTCGACCCCGCTCTCCTCGTAGCCGCGCAGGAACTCCCGCACGGTGGCCGGCGAGCCGATCGCGCCGCGGCCGGGGCCGTAGGCCAGCGTCGGATCCTTGGCGACCTCCTCGAGGTAGCGTTCCCACACCCCGGTGCGTCCGGGTGTGTGCACCCCGGTCATGTAGTAGTGCATGATCCCGAACGAGAAGAAGCCGCCGCCCTGGCCCAGCCGCTGCAGCGCCTGCTCATCGGTGGGCGCGACCATCATCGACAGATCGCCGCCGATCGCCAGAATATTCGGGTTGATCTGCGGGGTCACCGGAACACCGCTTTCCTCGAACTCCTTGTAGTAGCCGTTCACCCGCTCGGTCAGTGGTCCCGGACCGGTGTAGGCGAAGCTCAGTGCGCCAATGGCTTTTTGGGCGGCCATCTGCACCGAGGACGGTCGGGTGCAGGCCACCCACACCGGGGGGTGCGGTTTCTGCAGCGGTTTGGGGACGACGTTGCGGGCCGGCATCTGGACGTGCGCACCGTCAAAACCGGTGAACGGCTCCTCCACCATGCAGCGAATCGACACCTCCAGCGCCTCCTCCCACTGGGCGCGCTTGTCGGCGGGGTCGATGCCGAACCCGCCGAGCTCACCGACCGAGGAGGATTCGCCGGTGCCGAATTCGACCCGGCCGTTGGAGAGCAGGTCCAGGGTGGCGATGCGTTCGGCGACCCGGGCTGGGTGGTTGACGACGGGCGGCAGGTGCATGATGCCGAAGCCCAGCCGAATGTTCTTGGTGCGCTGGCTGGCCGCGGCCAGGAAGATCTCGGGGGCGGTGGAGTGGCAGTACTCCTCCAGGAAATGGTGCTCGGTGAGCCAGACGGTGGAAAAGCCCGCCTTGTCGGCCGCTTCCACCTCGTCCAGACAGTCCTGCATCATTTCGCGCTCGTCGTCGGGCGCCCACGGACGCGGTAGCGCGAACTCGTAGAAAAGTGAAATCTTCACTGGTTACCTCCCATAGAAATTTCGCGAGTCGGATCAGTAACGGTGTCGGCGAGGTGCTTGGCCGCCACATAGCCGAAGGTCATGGCCGGCCCGATGGTGGCGCCGGCGCCGGCGTAGCTGCGCCCCATCACCGGGGCCGACACGTTGCCCACCGCGTACAGCCCGGGAATCACGGTGTCGTCGGCGCGCAGCACCCGGGCGCATTCGTCGGTGCGCAACCCGCCGGAGGTGCCCAGATCGCCGAGGATGATCTGGAAGGCGTAGTACGGCGGCTTGCCCAGCGGATGCAGATTGGGGTTGGGCAGGGTCGGGTCGCCGTAGTAGTTGTCGTAGGCGCTGTCGCCGCGACCGAAATCGTCGTCGTGGCCGCCGCGCGCCAGCTCGTTGAACCGCGCAGCGGTGCGCTCCAGTTCGGCTGGCGGCACGTCGATCTGGTCGGCCAACTCAGCCATCGACCTCCCGGCTTTCACCACCCCGGACTCCAGCCACGCGGCTGGGAGCTTGCGCCCGGTGGGCACCGGGGCACCCGGGATCTTCGGCAGCGGCAGGTGCCCGGCCACCACGTAGCGGTTGAACGACCGGTGGTCGGTGATCAGCCAGCACGGGATGTGGGTCACCCCGGACCGTTGCCCCTCGATCATGGCGTGGGCGAAGTCCATGTACGGGCAGGCTTCGTTGATGAACCGTTTGCCCGCGCCGTTGACGATGAACTGCGACGGCATCATCCGCTCGTTGAGCATGAACTGCAGCCGGCCGTCCGGCCAGCAGATGGCCGGGAACCACCACGCCTCGTCGAGCAGCTCCACCGAGCCGCCGACCTTTTCGCCGGCCCGGATCCCGTCGCCGGTGGCCGCCGGGTTGCCGAAGCTCCAATCCTGTTCCAGCACCGGCTGGTGCTGCCGGCGCCAGGCCAGGTCGTGGTCGAAGCCGCCGCTGGCCAGGATGACGCCGCGTCGCGCGCGGATCTGCAGTGGCGCGCCGTCGCGCTCGACCACCGCGCCGGTGACGGACCCGTCGTCGGCGGGTCAGCAGTTCGGGCCATCGGGGTGTTCAGCCACAGCGGGATGCCGCGGTCGAGCATCGCCAGCCGCAGTCGCGCCGCCAGCGACTGGCCGATCGCGGCCATCCGGTCCCCGAACACCCGGGCCCGAAACATCCGCCACAGCAGCTTGACCAGCACCGCTTTGCCCCACCAGGATTGCCGGATCTGGTAGAACAACCGAAGGTCTTTGGGCCCCAGCCAGATCCCCTTCGGCGCCAGCGCCAACGGCGCCAGCAGGTGCTGTTCTTCCGCGCCGAGGGTGCGCAGGTCGATGGCGGGCACGTTGATGGTGCTGCCCAGCGCGGATCCCCCGGGGACTTCCGGGTAGTAGTCGGCGTAGCCCGGTTTCCAGACGAACTCGAACCAGTCGCTGAGCTGCTCGAGGAACTCCATCATCGCCGGCGCGGCGTCCACGTATTGCTGCAGCCGCGCGTCGCTGACCAGGCCGCCGGTGATCTGGCGCAGGTAGGCCACCACGTCGTCGGGGTCTGGGCGGTAGCCTTCGCGGCGCTGCGCCGGCGCCCCCGGCACCCAGATGCCGCCGCCG
>PPEA01000989.1 GCA_002967005.1 Mycobacterium talmoniae | reverse complement strand
CAGTTCGAACGCGACGCGCTGACCGCCGGCGAGGCGCTGCTCGTCGCCGACCCCGACGGTTCCGACACCCGGATCGGGCTGGTGCCCGACTTCGAACACGACGACGCCGACGACAACACGTCGGCGATCCAGACGCTGTCCTGGACGGTGTATGCGCTGCCCGGCGCGCCGGTCCTGGATCATCACGACCTTGGGCGAGGCCGAACACCGCGCTGCGCTGCGGCGGTGCGGTCGGCCGCCGATGCGCTGGCCGCTATCGAGCTGGGCGGCACCGACGCCGCCGGGGACGATCCGCGGGCCTTGGTCGCGCAGGTGCTGGAAACGGCACGGCATCACCAGGTTCCCGACCACGCCCCGCCGCGCGCAGTGCGGGTATTGGACAACGCCGCGCACGTCGATGCGATCCTCACCGTCGAAGGATTGATGCCGATCGGGGCGCAATCGTCGTCGGACGCGCAACTGGCCGGCACCGCCCTGCGTCCGTTGGCCGCCGTGGTCCGCTCGGCGCGCATCGCCGCGGTCAACGCGATCGTGCAGTCCGCGTGGCGGGTTTAGGCGGGTTCGGCCACGCAATGCGGGGGTCGACACGGCGCGCCGTTGACACCAAACCCGCAGCCGGGCACCGGCTCTGGGCCACGGGACCGTGCCGGCTCCTGGCCGTAGCGCAGCTCGTCGACCGACGTTCTCGCGCCAGCCGGGCAAGCGCCGGTCGGCGTTGGGAGTGGCCGCGCGGGCGAACGCGATGCCCGCCTCCTCGGCCTGCAGCCGCAACTCGTGGTCTAGATCCCAGACCACCTCGATGTGGTCGGCGACAAAACCGATCGGGCACACGATGACGGCCGCGGTCCCGGCCAACGTGGTGAGATGGTCGGCGACATCGGGTGCCAGCCACGGGATCTGCGGCGGCCCGGAGCGCGACTGCCACACCTGGTCGTAGTCCGCATAGCCCGCCGCGGCGGCAACCAGCCGAGCGGCGTAGCCGACCTGGCGGCTGTACAGGTAAGGGCCGTGGCGTTGGTCGGCGGCCACCGGGGATCGAATGGGCGGTGAACACCAGGCGTGCGTCGCCGCGC
>PPEA01000988.1 GCA_002967005.1 Mycobacterium talmoniae | reverse complement strand
AACGCGGCGGGCACGTGTGGGCCGACGGCGGGGTCCGTCATCCCCGCGATGTGGCGTTGGCGCTGGCCGCCGGCGCGTCCAACGTGATGATCGGCTCGTGGTTTGCCGGCACCTACGAATCCCCCGGTGATTTGATGCGTGACCGCGACGACCAGCCGTACAAGGAGAGCTACGGGATGGCCTCCAAGCGGGCGGTGGTGGCCCGCACCGCCGACGACAGCGCCTATCAGCGGGCCCGCAAGACGCTGTTCGAGGAGGGGATTTCCACGTCGCGGATGGGCCTGGACCCGGACCGCGGCGGCGTCGAGGACCTGCTCGATCACATCACCTCCGGGGTGCGCAGCACCTGCACCTATGTCGGCGCGTCGACCCTGGCCGAGCTGCATGACCGGGCGGTGCTCGGCGTGCAGTCGGCGGCCGGGTTCGCCGAGGGGCATCCGCTGCCGTTCGGCTGGTGACGGTCGGCGACGGTTAGCTCACCCGTTCGCTACCATGAGACTTTCATCGCCGCCGCCGCACCAGGGAAAGGGTCTATGAGCGTCGCGCTCACCCTGCTGTCGCTGCTGGCCATCGTGCTGCTGACCGCCGGCACCGCGATGTTCGTCGCCGCCGAGTTCGCGCTGACCACCCTGGAGCGCAGCACCGTGGAGGCCAACGCCCGCGGCGGCGCCCGCCGCGACCGCTACGTGCAACGCGCGCATCGCACCCTGTCGTTTCAGCTGTCCGGCGCGCAGCTGGGCATCTCGATCACCACGCTGGCCACCGGTTATCTCGCCGAACCGGTGCTGGCCCGGTGGTTTCGCCCCGGCCTGCAGGCCCTGGGCGTGCCCGAGACGATGTCCGACGGCATCGCCTTGTTCCTGGCGTTGCTGATCGCCACCTCGCTGTCCATGGTGTTCGGCGAGCTGGTCCCGAAGAACTACGCGCTGGCCCGTCCGCTGCCGACCGCGCGGGCCACCGCCGGCCCGCAGCTGCTGTTCTCGCTGATCTTCACGCTGGCCATCCGGGCGACCAACGGCACCGCCAACGCGATCCTGCGCACGCTGGGCATCGAACGCGCCGAGGGGGCTGCGCT
>PPEA01000987.1 GCA_002967005.1 Mycobacterium talmoniae | reverse complement strand
GGCTGGGCCGAGCTGGGTCTGGGCCGCGACCACTGGAAATCCGGGGTGGGCTACGCGCTGGCCGCGGTGGCCGTGGTGGTAGCGGTGATCGCCGTGGGGGCGTTGCTGCCGTGGACGCGGCCGCTGTTCCTCAACAACCGGTACGCGACGGTGTCCGGGGCGCTGCTGGCCTCGATGCTCATCATCCCGCTGCAGACCGTGATCCCCGAGGAGCTGGCGTTTCGCGGGGTGCTGCACGGTGCGCTGAACCGGGCCTGGGGGTTTCGCGGTGTCGCCGCCGCGGGCTCGCTGCTGTTCGGGCTGTGGCATATCGCCACGTCGCTGGGGTTGACCAGCAGCAATGTCGGGTTCACCCGGCTGTTCGGCGGCGGCCTGCTGGGCATGGCCGCCGGGGTGACGTTGGCGGTGTGCGCCACCGCGGTGGCCGGTTTCGTGTTCAGCTGGCTGCGGCGGCGCAGCGGCAGCCTGATCGCGCCGATCGCCCTGCACTGGTCGCTGAACGGGTTGGGGGCGCTGGCCGCCGCCCTGGTGTGGCACCTGTCCAGCTGACTTAAGACCGTTACGCCAGCAGCACCGCCGCGCCGGCGATCCGCCCGGCGGCCAGGTCGGTCAACGCCCGGTCGGCCTCGGCCAGCGGGTACTCCGGGGTGGTCACGTTGATGTGGTGTCGGCCGGCGAAGTCCAGGAAGGCCCGCGCGTCGGCGCGGGTATTGGAGGTCACCGACCGGATCTGGCGCTCCTGGAACAGGTGGCACTGATAGTTCAGGGTCGGGATGTCGCTGAGGTGGATGCCGGCGATGGCCAGTGTGCCGCCGCGATCCAGCGCTTCACACGCCGGCAGCACCAGGTCGCCGACCGGGGCGAACAGGATCGCGGCGTCCAGCGGTACCGGCGGCGGGTCGGCGGCGCCTTGGGCGGAGGCCGCGCCCAGCTCCAACGCCAGCTGCTGGGCCCGGGTGCCGCGGGTCATCACGTGAACCTCGGCGCCCTGCGCCACCGCCACCTGGGCGGTGATGTGGGCGCTGCCGCCGAAGCCGTACAGCCCTAACCGGCCGCCGGGCGGCAGCTCGGCGCGCA
>PPEA01000986.1 GCA_002967005.1 Mycobacterium talmoniae | reverse complement strand
GAAGCCGCGGCCCGCGCCGCCGAGCGCGCCGAACTGGCCGACGAGCGCAGCCCGCTGCACCCGATGCGGGTGTACGCCGAGCTGGCGCCGCTGCTGGACCGCGACGCGATCATCGTCATCGATGGCGGCGACTTCGGGTCCTACGCGGGACGGATGATCGACAGCTATGTGCCCGGCGCCTGGCTGGACAGCGGGCCGTTCGGCTGCCTGGGCTCGGGTCCGGGCTACGCGCTGGCCGCCAAACTCGCCCGGCCCGACCGGCAGGTGGTGCTGCTGCGAGGGCGAGGGCGCGTTCGGCTTCTCCGGCATGGAATGGGACACCCTGGCCCGCCACCACGTGCCCGTCGTCTCGGTGATCGGCAACAACGGCATCTGGGCGCTGGAGAAACACCCGATGGAGGCGCTGTACGGCTATTCGGTGGTCGCCGAGCTGCGGCCGGAAACCCGCTACGACGCGGTGGTGGCGGCGCTGGGCGGGCACGGCGAGCTGGTGGCCCGCCCGGCCGAGCTGCGGCCCGCGCTGGAGCGGGCCTTCGCCAGCGGGCTGCCGGCCGTCGTCAACACCCTGACCGACCCGGCGGTGGCCTACCCGCGCCGATCCAACCTGGCCTGATGGAGGTCCGCCGGCACCACGCGGTCGACGACTTCCGCACGGTCGCCGAACCGATCTACCGGCGCGACCCGGTGCTGTGCACCGTCGAGCTGACCCTGCTGGGCAGCGACCCATGGCCCTATGCCGATCCGTTGTTGCTCACCGCGTGGCACGACGGGGCGGCCGTGGGCGCGGCGCTGCAGACACCGCCGATGCCGCTGCTGTGCACCGCCCTGCCCGAGCCGGCGCTCGGCCCGATGGCCGACGCGGCGGCGCGGGCCCGCCCGCAGCTGCCCGGGGTCCGCGGGGTGCGCCACATCGCGCTGGGCTTCGCCGCGCGGTGGCGGGCGGTGACCGGACACAGCGGGCGGTGCGCACCGAGGAGCGGCTGTACCGGCTGGGCGCGCTGCGCCCGCCACGCGTGGCCGGCGCGCACCGGGTCGCGCCGACACCGAGCTGCTCGACGCCTGGTTCAGCGCCTCCAG
>PPEA01000985.1 GCA_002967005.1 Mycobacterium talmoniae | reverse complement strand
CGCCGCGCCGGCGTGTCCACCGCCGCGCCCTACCGCCATTTCGCCGACCGGACCGCCTGCTCTCGGCCGTCGCCGCGATGGCTACCGGGAGCTGGCCAGCGATCTGGTTGCGGCGCACCCGGAGCCGGCCACCGCAGACGACCTGGCGGCCATCGCGGTCGCCTACGTCCAGTTCGCGCTGCGGCGCCCGGGGCTGTTCCGGGTGATGTTCACCGAGCAGTGCGATCCGACCAATACCGAGCGGGTGGCCGCGGTGGAAGCCGTCCACGGCTACCTCAAAGCCACCGTGCAGCGGGTGTTCCCGGCCGCCGATCCGGAACCGATGGCAACGGCTGCGTGGGGCCTGGTGCACGGCTTGGCGTTCCTGCACCTCGACGGAAAGCTCGACACCTCGTCCGCCCAAGCCGTTGCCGACACGGTGCGCGCGGCGGTGCGCGCGCTGATCGGGCAGAGCGGCTAGCGCTGGGAGGCGTCGCGGCGGGCCAGTTCGGCCAGCATCGCGTTGTAGGCGGCCAGTTCGGCGTCGTCGTCGCGGTCGGCGGCGCGGTCCAACCGGGTGGCGGTGCGTTGATCGCTGCGCCGCCACTGCACCAGCAGCGCCACCATCACGATCACCAGCGGGATTTCGCCCGCCGCCCAAGCGATTCCGCCACCGAGGCGCTGATCCCCCATCAGGTCGGTGTGCCAGCTCAGGTGCAGCGAACGGTAAAAGTCCTCGGCGAGCAGGCTTTTCATGCCCATCAGCACCACCCCGAAGAAGGCGTGCAGCGGCAGCGACGCGAACACCACCCCCACCTTGGCCACCGGCGGGATGGGCCGCGGGGTGGGATCCACGCCGATCACCACCCAGTAGAACAGGTAGCCGCTGAGCAAAAAGTGCAGGTTCATCGCCAGATGCCCGACGTGGCTGCCGGCGGCCGCGTCGAACAGCCCGCTGAAATACAGGCCGTAGAACCCGGCGACAAACAGCACCGTGGCGATCACCGGGTGGGTGAAGAACTTCGAGACCCGGCTGTGCAGCGCGGCCAGCAGCCACTCCCGCATCCCCGGGGGCTGCCCGCGCCCGGCGGCCGGCAGCGCCCG
>PPEA01000984.1 GCA_002967005.1 Mycobacterium talmoniae | reverse complement strand
TCGGGGCGCCGCTGGCGGCGCGGGTGCAGCGCTGCAGTTCGTCGGCGAAATCCTGGCATCGCCCGAAGCGATCGATCCGGCGTTTGGCCAGCGCGCGGGTGAACGGCTCGTCGCAGCCGGCCAGGTCCGGCCGGATATCGCCGAGGCGCGGCGGCGGCGCATGCAGGTGTTTGGTGATCACCACGGCGGGGTTCTTGTCGGCGAACGGCGGCGACCCGGTCAACAGGTGAAACGCGGTGGCGGCCAACGCATATTGGTCCGCGCGCCCGTCGATGGGGCCGTCCGCCAGCTGCTCGGGGGCGATGTAGCTGACGGTGCCCACGGTCATGTTGGTCTCGGTCAACCCGCTGACATCGTCGAGCCGGCGCGCCACCCCGAAATCGGTCAACAAGATTCGACGCTGCGGGCCGGGCGACGAGTGGCTGATCAGGATGTTGGCGGGTTTGACGTCGCGGTGCAGCAATCCCTGGTCGTGCGCGTAGTCGAGGGCGTCGGCGATCGCGGCGACGATCTCGACCACCAGGTCGGTCGGCATCCCGGCCGGATACTTTTCGCACAGCAGCTGCGCCGCGTCGGTGCCCTCCACATAGTCCATCGACAGCCACAGCTGCCCGCCAAACTCGCCGCGGTCGTGCAGGCCGACGATGTGCGGATGCCACAACCCGGCGGCCAGCTCGGATTCGCGGTTGAACCGGGCGCGAAATCCCGGGTCGTCCGAGACATCCCTGGGCAGAATCTTGAGCGCGTCGCGGCGCGGCAGCCGGGGATGTTCAGCCAGGTAAACCTCGCCCATCCCACCGGAGCCCAGCAGCCGAATGATCCGGAACCCGCCGGCCGCCTCCGCGCCACTCACCAGTGGCATGGGCACACACTTCCGGTCGACGGACCGCGCCCGGTCCGCGCAGGATCGAGCGGGCGCAAAACTGAACACCACATTGACGTACGCGTCACCTCGAACACCGTGGGGGCCTTTCGCGTTGGGGTGTACCACCCGCGTGGGCCCATCAAACGTGGCCGACCACCCGGCCGCCCCCGGTCAGTGGCCGGGGGAAACGGTGAGCGCGCCGGGCTCGCCGAGCCGCTCGGAGTGGC
>PPEA01000983.1 GCA_002967005.1 Mycobacterium talmoniae | reverse complement strand
GCCGTCCCCGCAGCCAACCGCAGCGCCCCGCGCAGCATCTCGATCAGGCCCCCTGAAATTTCGGTTGTCGTTTTTCGACGCGGGCGACCTGCGCCTCGATCACGTCCTGGCTGCCCCACGCCTTGTCGAACAGCTCCTTGTGCACCGGCCACTGCTCCTCGTAGGCGCCGTCGTCGTTGAGGACCCGCTTGGCGTGCTGCAACGCCAGCGGCGCCAACCCGGCGACCTCCTGCGCCCAGGCCTGGGCGTCGGCCAGCGTGCCGATCCGGTTGGCCATCCCGGTCTGCAGCGCGACGTCGGCGCCCAGCCGCTCGGCGGTCAACAGCATCGCCCGGGCCCGGCCGTGGCCGACCAGCGACGTCAGCCGGCGGATGCTCCAGTTGTCCAACGCCAACCCGTATTTGGCGACCGGGAACTGGAAGAACGCCTCGGGGGCCACCACCCGCAGGTCGCAGATCATGGCCAGTTGCAGGCCGGCGCCGATCGCCGGGCCGTTGACCGCGGCGATCACCGGCATCGGGAACGCGTCGATGGTCTTGTGCAGCGCGATCAGCTTGTCGGGGTAGTCGGCGGCGAACGCGTCGCCGGACAGGTCGGCGCCGGCGCAGAACACGGTGCCCTGCCCGGTCAGCACGATGGCCCGCAGGTCCTCGGCGGTGGCCTTCTCCACGGCCTCGCGCAGACCATCGACCAATTCCGAGTTCAGCGCGTTGCGGCGCTCGGGACGCTGCAGCTCCAGGGTCAAGACGTTGCCGTCGCGGGTCACACCGATCATTGGCTCAGCTTATTAGGGTTGTCCCGTGGACCGGATCGGGGCCGTCGAGCTGCGCGACGCGGTGTTGGACGCCGGATCGTTCCTCAGCTGGGACACCACCCCGCTGGCGGTGTCCACCGACCCGGACTACACCGCGGAGCTGGCCCGGGTGCGGGCGGCCACCGGACGCGACGAGGCGGTGCTGACCGGCGAGGGCCGGGTGCGCGGCCGGCGGGTGGCGGTGATCGCCTGCGAGTTCGACTTCCTGGCCGGGTCGATCGGGGTGGCCGCCGCCGAACGGATCACCGCCCGCCGTCGAGCCGCCGCCACCGGCGCCAGC
>PPEA01000982.1 GCA_002967005.1 Mycobacterium talmoniae | reverse complement strand
CTGGGGATCCCGCCCGAAGTGCTCGACGTCGTCGACCTGGCCCCCACGTTCACCTCCGAGGCGACGCGGGAGGCGTTGCGCGGCACCGGGATCGAAGTACCCGAGTTCGCGTCGTATGCGCCGGCGCTGTGGCGGTACTGGGCCGAGCGGCTGGATCCGGACCGCGCCCGCCGCGACGACCCGGCCGGCCCGCTGGTCGGGCGGCACGTCATCATCACCGGCGCGTCCAGCGGAATCGGCCGCGCGTCGCGATCGCGGTCGCCGAACGTGGCGCCACCGTGTTCGCGCTGGCCCGCAACGCCGAAGCGCTCGACGATCTGATCGCCGAGATCCGCGCGGCTGGCGGCACCGCGTACGCGTTCACCTGCGACGTCACCGATTCGGCGTCGGTGGATCACACGATCAAGGACATCCTGGGCCGCTTCGACCACGTCGACTACCTGGTCAACAATGCCGGCCGGTCGATTCGCCGGTCGGTGATCAACTCCACCGACCGGCTGCACGACTACGAGCGGGTGATGGCGGTCAACTACTTCGGCGCGGTGCGGATGACGCTGGCGCTGCTGCCGCACTGGCGAGAACGGCGGTTCGGTCACGTGGTCAACGTGTCCAGCGCCGGCGTGCAGGCCCGCAGCCCGAAATACAGTGCGTACCTGCCGAGTAAGGCTGCCCTGGACGCGTTCGCCGAGGTGGTCTCCACCGAGACGCTGTCGGATCACATCACGTTCACCAACATCCACATGCCGCTGGTGGCCACCCCGATGATCACGCCGTCGCGCCGGCTCAACCCGGTGCCGCCGATCAGCGCCGAGCACGCCGCGGCGATGGTGGTGCGCGGGCTGGTGGAGAAGCCGGCCCGGATCGACACCCCGACCGGCACGCTGGCCGAGGCCGGCAACTACTTCACCCCGCGGCTGTCGCGGCGGATCCTGCACCAGCTGTATTTGGGCTACCCGGATTCGGCGGCGGCGCGCGGGCTGGCGCCGGCCGAGCCCGAGGTGGCGCCGACGCCGCAGCGCCGACCCAAACGCCCGGTCCGGGCCATCGCCGGGGTGCGGGTGCCGCGGCCGGTGCGCAGGGCGGCCCGGCTGGTGCCCG
>PPEA01000981.1 GCA_002967005.1 Mycobacterium talmoniae | reverse complement strand
ATCGCCGAAATGGACTTTCCCACCGCGCCCGCGTGCTCGACGGGGTGCGCGCCGCGGTGAACGCCGACCGCCTGGGCTTGGCCGCCGATGCACCGGTGGGCCTGTGGGGCTACTCCGGCGGCGGACTGGCGACCGGGTGGGCGGCCGAGGTGGCGGCGGACTATGCCCCCGACCTCAATGTGGTCGGGGCGGTGCTCGGGTCACCGGTCGGCGACCTGGGCCACACCTTCCGCCGGTTGAACGGCTCGTTCTTTTCCGGGTTGCCCGCGATGATGGTCGCCGCGCTGGCGCACGTCTACCCCGACCTGGACCGGGTGATCCAAGAACACGCCACCAGCGAGGGGCGCGACCTGCTGCACTCGTTGGAGACCATGACCACCGCCGGTGCGGTGATCGCGATGCGCCACAAGAGCATGGCGTCCTACGTCGACCAGCCGCTCGACGACATCCTGGACCTGCCGGCGGTGCAACACGTCTTCGAAGACACCAAGCTGGGAGCCAAGGTGCCGACCCCGCCGGTGTTGATGGTGCAGGCCGTCTACGACGAGGTGATTTCCGTCGAGCACATCGACCACCTGGCCGACGCGTACGCCGACGGCGGTGCTGCCCTCACCTACCACCGGGACCGGCTCAGCGACCACCTGCTGCTGCACCCGCTGTCCGCCCCGATGGTGCTGCACTGGCTGCGTGACCGGTTCGCGGGTCGCCCGGTGGCCGACCACCCGGTGCGCACGTCGTGGCCGACGCTGCTGAACCCGACGACCTATGTCGGGATGATGCGCCTTGGGGTCATCGCCGCCAAGGTCGTCACGGGCGGTTTGCTGCACCGTCCTCGAGGCTGACCGCGCCGGCTTCGGCAGGCGCGGCCGCCGTCTCGACGAGCGACGCGACCGGCGGGTAGCCGCCCAGGTCGCGCGTGCGCTCGAGGCGGCCCCGAGCGCGTAGACCAGCGCCGCGGTCGCGGCCGGCAACAGCAGGCTGGCGGCCACCTGCAGCGGGGTATGGCCGAAGAACACCGGCGGCGCCTCGGTGGAAGTAGTGCACCCGGTGGTCCGGGGTCACCCGGCGCACCGTCAACATCGACCACGCCGTAGCGCCAG
>PPEA01000980.1 GCA_002967005.1 Mycobacterium talmoniae | reverse complement strand
GCCCGCGACCTGCCGGCGCCGCTGTGGGACGCGGTGGCGCGGGCCGATGTCGTCCTGCATGCCGGGGACTGGGTCGACGTCGGTCTGCTCGACGCGCTGCAGGCCAGGGCGGCGCGGCTGATCGCCTGCTGGGCAACAACGACGGCGCGCAGATCCGGGCCCGGCTGCCCGAACGGGCCGACGCGACGCTGGGCGGGCTGCGCTTCACCGTCGTGCACGAGACCGGGGCGGCGGCCGGCCGCGAAGCGCGGATGTCGCGGCGCTACCCGGACACCGACGTGCTGGTGTTTGGTCATAGCCACATTCCCTGGGACACCACGGCGGCGACCGGTCTGCGGTTGCTCAATCCCGGCTCGCCGACCGACCGTCGGCGCCAGCCGCACTGCACCTTTATGACGGCGGCGGTGCGCGACGGCGTGTTGGTCGATGTCGTCCTGCGCCGGCTGGGTTGACCTGGGGTTTCGTCGTGTGGCGGGGTGGGTAGGCCATCGACTGAAGCTGGGAGGTGACCGATGTCCGAGCCTAAGCCGTCGCAACCGAACCCCGCGGTGCCCGCCGAGCCACCGGAGCCCGCCAGGCCGGCCGAGCCGCCGGAACGGCTGGCGCCCGAGGAAACCCCCGAACGGCTCACCCCGGCCGAACCGGAGTAGGGCCAGCGCAGACGATTCGAACGGAGAGCGGCTATGCGTGCCGAAGAAGGCGATGAATCGATCAACGATTACGCCGACGAAGCAGAACAAGCCAAGGACACCGTCGCGCCGGAGCCGTCGTGGTGGCACAAGCTGTGGCGGTCGCTGACGTTTTGGCGTGGCCGGTAGGCAGCCGCGGTTCACAGCCGGCGCATAGGGTCGACACAGTATCGGCCCATGCCCGTGCCCATACTGAAAGTCATGGCTGAACCCCACACACCGGCGGAACGTGTGGTGATGCGTCGCGCCGACGGCAACCCGATCAACGTGCTGGTGGTCGACGACGAGAACGTGCTGGCCGAGATGGTGTCGATGGCGTTGCGGTACGAGGGCTGGAACGTCACCGCCGCCGGGGACGGCGCCGCGGCGATCGCCGCCGCCGGCGCCGACCCGCCCCGACCGTCGCCGTGTTGG
>PPEA01000098.1 GCA_002967005.1 Mycobacterium talmoniae | reverse complement strand
CGCCGGCGCCCCGGCACCCAGATCGCCGCCGCCGGGACATGGGCCGGTGGAACCCCCGGAACGTGGGCGGGCCTTTTCGATCACCAACGGTGTCCAGCCCGGCGGCGTGGCGCGGCCAGCGCGGCGGTCATGCCGCCGCCGCCGGAGCCGACCACCACCACGTCGACCGCGTGCTCGCCCGTCATGCCGGCACCGCCGTTCGCACCGCGAAGCCGCGATCAGCTCGGCCGCCGGCCGGTAGTAGCGCAGCACCGTCCGGTAACCGCCGCTGGCCGCCAGCGCGGCGAAAGCGGCCACCCAGCCGCGGATTTCGTGCGCGGAGCCGCCGCCCTGGTGCGCGATGAAGGAGTTGGACCAGCCGTCCAGGTCGGCGAGCTGTCCGCCGTCGATGATGGACAGAAATCGCTGATCCCAGGCCGGGTTCAGTGGTTGGCGGGCACTGCGCCCGGCGGCGAGGTCCCGGGCGGCGTCGATGACCACGGTCTGTCGGGCGAGGCGCTGCTCGGCGGTCATCGGTCGCCCGCCCACGATGCGCTCCAGCACCTCCGGGGCAGCGGTCTCGCGGGTCGGGATCGGCGGATCATGGGACAGGCCCCGGAGCCCACCAGCAGCACCCGCTTGTCCAGGCCGGCCAGATAGGTGCCCACCGCGGTGCCCAACGCCCGGGCGCGCCGCAGCGGGCCGAGCGGCGCGGCGACCGCGTTGAGGAAGATCGGCACCACCGGGCGGGCGGTGGCGGTACCGAGCAGCTTCTCCAACGGCTGGACGGTGCCGTGGTCGACGTCCATGCCCGCCGAAATCGCGACGTCGACATCGTTGTCCAGCACGGCTTGTGCGCACTCGGCCGCGATGTCGGCGGCCACGTCCAGCGGCCCGGCGTGGGTGCCGTAGTCACCGATCCCGGTGGCGCCGGTGCCGATGCAAAACGGCGGCATCAGCTTGTAGAAGAAGCCGTTGTAGTGATCGGGCGCGAAGGTGACGACCAGCTCCGGGTCGAAGGCGGCGACGAAATCCCGTGCCTGCCCCAGCGCGGCGTTCACGTCGTCGAGCACCTCAGCCGACGGTCCCGGCAGATTCAGCAGTGGGCTGTGCGACATACAGCACAGGGCTAGCGCCATCGTGGGATTCACCGCCTTCCGGGGTCAGGACCAGCGCGTGCAGCAGCGCGGCGCTCAGCTCGGGGGCCAGCTGGGCGATCCCGGCGCCGGCGATGCACCGGTCGGGTCGCAGGAACAGCACGGACTCGGCGTGGGCGTCGAACCAGGCTTTCAGCTCGCCGGTGGCGTCGCCGACGACCACCACATCGGGGTCGTCGTGTCCGGCCCAGTGCAGCTGGGTGCGCGGCCGCAGCTCGATGAAGCGCGCGCCCAACGACTTCCAGCGCGCAAACGCGTCGGCGCCGAGCAGGCGGCGCGGGTTGTTGTTCCAGGACACCACGGCGAACCAGGTGCCCAGCACGTCGTCGAGCAGCACGTTCGCGCGGTCGCGGGTGTCGACGCGGGGCTGGATGAACAAGGTGCCCACCGGCGAGTCGCCGCGTCGCGGCTGCGGGTGCACCACCGCGCCCTGCTCGTAGCGCGGCATCGGTTTGAACCGCATCTCCAGCACATACTGTTTGAGGGTGGGCAGCACCGAGGCGGCGCGGATCGCGAGGTCGCGGACCGCGGCGACCCGGCGGTTGGTCGGCGAAATGACCCGCCCCACCAGGGTGGACAGGTCGATCATCGCCCGCGCGTGTTTGCGGCGTTCGACGTCGTAGCTGTCCAGCAGCGCCTCCCCGGCCCGGCCGGTGACCACCGCGGCCAGTTTCCAGCCCAGGTTCGCCGCGTCGCGGATCCCGCTGTTGTATCCCTGGCCCTGCCACACCGGCATCAGGTGGGCGGCGTCGCCGGCCAACAGCAGTCGTCCGCGCCGGAAGGCACCGGCGATGCGGGAGTGGTGGGTGTAGACCCGGTGCCGGATCACGTCGACCCGGTCCGGGTTAGGCACCAGCGGCGCCAGCATGCGGGCCAGGAACTCCGGCTGCTGCACCTGCTCGTCGGACTCGTCGGCGTGAATCATGAACTCGAAGCGCCGGATTCCGTGCGCGATCGAGATCGAGGCGTAGGGGCGCTGCGGGTCGGCGCCGACCTCGCTGTTGGGGTGGCCGAGCGGGTCGGTGGCGATGTCGACGACCAGCCAGCGGGTCGAGGAGGTGGTGCCGTCGAAGGAGACGCCCATCAGCCGCCGGGTGGTGCTGCGGCCGCCGTCGCAGCCCACGACGTAGCGGGCCTGCAGCGCGGTTCCGTCCGGCAACTGCACCGTCACCGCGTCGGCGGATTCGGTGCAGGACGTCATCGGGGTGCCCCAACGCACCTCGACGTGCTCGAAACGGTCCAGGCCGCGCAGTAATTCGGCGTCGACCAGCGGCTGGACGAACCCGTTGCGGCGCGGCCAGCCGAACGGGGCACCAACTGGCGCCATCTCGGCCAGCAGCCGGCGTTTGGCGTCGACGAACCGCAGGATCTGGTTGGGGACGGTGTGCGGCAGTACGCCGTCGATCAGGCCGATGCCCTGGAAGGTGCGCAGCGACTCATCGTCGAGGCCGACCCCGCGCGGATAGTCGATCAAACTGTCGCGCTCCTCGAGCACCACGGTCCGGACACCCTGCAAACCCAGGATATTCGCCAGCGTCAGCCCGACCGGGCCGGCGCCCACGATGACGACGTCGAAATCCTGGCTGGCGGACATCCTCAGCGTCCCAGCAGGAAGTCGAGGTGCAGCCGGTCGAACGTCGCGGCGTCCTCGTACTGCGGCCAGTGCCCGCAGCCGGGCATCACCTCGAACCGCGCCCCGGGGATCATCGAGGCGATGCGACGGCCCTCGGCCACATCGGCGGTCGGGTCGTCGCTGGTCCACAGCACCAGGGTCTGCGCGGTGATCGCCCCGTATTCGGCCGGGCCCAACAGGTTACGGGCCCGGATGTCCGGGTCCTGCAGCGCCATAATGTCTTTCATCGCGCCGACGAATCCGGGTTGCCGGTACACCCGTTGCCGGCTGGCGACCAGGTCGTCGTAGTCCTTGGATTTGTCCGCCATCAGCCACTTGATCCGCGCCTGCACGGTCTCCCAGGTCGGGTTCTCCGCGGCCGCCATGGACAGCGTGATAATCCGCTGCATCACTTCCGGGTCGGCCTGCGAGCCCCCCGCGGTGTTGAGCACCAACTTCTCGATGCGGTCCGGGTGGTCGACGGCGGCGCGGGCGGCCACCCAACCGCCCAGCGACTCCCCGGACACGCACGCCCGTTGCGCGCCGATGACGTCCAGCACCGTCATCAGGTGCTCGACGTAGTGGCCGACCTCCAGCGGGTGACCCGGCTTGTCGGTGTAGCCGTGCCCCAGCATGTCGATCGACCAGGTCCAGAAATGCTCGCCGTGCGCGGCCAGGTTGCGCACGTAGGCCTCGGCGTGGCCGCCGGATCCGTGCAGCAGCAACAGCACCGGCTTGTCCGGGTCGCCGGCGCGCAGGTACCGGGTGCGCACGCCGCGGGCGTCGAGGTACCCCTGCTCGAATGCCACCCCTTGCAGATCGCTCCAGACGCTCTCGTGCTCCGGCACCGGGTTCCTCTCTGGCCTCAACAGCGGAAATGCCACTCTCGTATTGAACTAATCTTGTGTGCTAAAATCGCACATCGATGTGCACTATGTATAGAGCATCACTCTCGGTGGGACGTATGTCAAGGCATCTGCCCACGCCATGACCGGTTCCCAGACGTTGGCGCGGGGGCTGGCGGCGCTGCAGTCGGTGGCGGCCGCACCGGCGGGATTGTCGGCGCAGCAGGTCGCCGACCAGGTTGGGGTGCACCGGACCATCGCGTATCGGCTGCTGGCCACGTTGGCCGACTTTCGGTTCGTGGCCAAGGGCGACGACGGCCGGTACCGCCCGGCCGCCGGTCTGGCGGTGCTCGGCGCCTCCTTCGACCGCAACCTGCGTCAGTTGAGCCTGCCGACGCTGCAGGGCCTGGCCGACGAGCTGGGTACCACGGTGTCGCTGCTGGTCGCCGAGGGCGATCAGCAGGTGGCGGTCGCCGTCATCGTCCCCACCCAGGTCGCCTATCAGCTGGCCTTCCATGAGGGCAGTCGGCACCCGTTGAGCCGCGGCGCGGCCGGGGTCGCCCTGCTGGCCAGCATGCCGCCGCAGCCGCAGGAACGGGACCTGGTCGCCCGGGCCCGCCAGCAGGGCTGGGTGATCACCCACGGCGAGATCGAACCCAACACCTACGGCCTGGCGGTGCCGGTGCACCGGGTCCCGCCGTCGCCGCCGACCTGCATCAACCTGATCTCGCACCGCGAAGACGTCGTACGACGCGGCAAGGACGCAGTTCTGCAGGCCGCCAAGCAATTATCGGCGATTCTCAGCTGAGCATCGCGATCGCAGAGAGGACCTAGCCTATGCCTTCTTGGGACCACGAAGTCGATGTCGTCGTCTGCGGCAGCGGCGGTGCCGGCCTCACCGCGGCCCTGACGGCCGCCGCGCACGGCGCCTCGGTCGCGCTCTACGAGCGGGCCGCGACCGTCGGCGGCACCACCGCGGTCTCCGGGGGCATCGCCTGGATCCCCGCGCACCACCGCGCCCCGGACACCGCGCTCAGCGTGGACGACGCGCTGGCCTATCTGCGGGCGCAGTCGTTCGGCGCGATGGACGACGCGCTGGTCGACACGTTCGTGCGCACCGGGGAGTCGATGCTGGACTTCGTTGAGGCACACAGCGGTCTGCGGTTCGAGATCGCCACCGGTTTTCCCGACTACAAGCCGGAGCTGCCCGGCGGACAGCCCGGCGGCGGCCGCTCGCACAGTCCGGTGCCCTACCCGCTGGGCCGGCTCGGTGAGTGGGCCGAGCGGATCACCGCGTTTCCCGCGGACTGGTCCAATGTCGGGTTCGACGCCGAGACCCGGGCCCGGTTGCACGCCGACGTCGACGACGGCTCCGGCGAGCTCTGCGTGGCCGGCACCGCGTTGGTCGCCGGCCTGCTGCAAGGCCTGCTCGAGGCGGGGGTGGTGCCGCAAACCCGCTGCCGCGCCGTCGAACTCATCACCACCGAGGGCGCGGTGACCGGCGTCCGGATCGAGCGCGACGGCACGGTGTCGCGGGTGCACGCGCGCCGCGGGGTGATCCTGGCCAACGGCGGCTTCGAATGGGATCCGGCGCTGACCGAGGCGTTCCTGCGCGGCCCGATGCACGGCGCGGTATCGCCGCCCAACAACACCGGTGACGGGTTGCGGATGGCGATGGCCTGCGGCGCCGACCTGGCCACTATGGGCGAAGCGTGGTGGGTGCCGATCGTGCAAATCCCCGGCGACACCATCGACGGCCAGCAACGCAGCCGCAGTGTGCGGCTGGAACGCACCCGCCCGCGCAGCGTCATCGTCAACCGCGCCGGGCGGCGGTTCGTCAACGAGGCGTGCGACTACAACTCGATGGCCGGCGCGTTCCACTACCTGGATCCCCGCGACGGCTACGTCAACGATCCGGCGTGGATCGTGTTCGACGCGCTGCACCTGAAGCGGTACGGATTTTTGGGGGTGGCGCCCGGCGAGCCGGTGCCGGACTGGTTTTCGATGTCCACCGACCTCACCGAGTTGGGCGCCAAGACCGGGATCGATCCGTACGGGCTGGCCCACACCCTGGCCGAATGGAATCGCAACGTCGCCGCGGGCACCGATCCGGACTTCGGCCGCGGCGCCAGCGCCTACGACGGCTACTGGGGTGATGACGGCAAGACGTTGGGCCCCATCGACACCGCCCCGTATTTCGCGGTGCCGGTGTCGGTCGGGGCGATGGGCACCAAGGGCGGCCGCGCACCGACGGCGACCGCCCCGGTGCTGCACG
>PPEA01000979.1 GCA_002967005.1 Mycobacterium talmoniae | reverse complement strand
AGCCCGCACGCCGCCGAGCGGGGCGGCACCGCACCCGGCGGCCCCCATTCAGCCGGCCCAACTCCAGGATTTGCTGACCCCGTCGGATTCGCTGGCGGTGGTCCCGGGCAGCCCGTTGTTTGAGACCAACATGCAGGCGGCGATCTTCATCGCCGCCGACCCGGCGGACTGCCACGGGGTGGTGGGGTTCGGTCGTTTCCCGCTGTTCCCGACCGACTACACCGGTCGCGAGGCCCGCACCCAGGTCGACAACTCCGCCGACCAGCACCAACTGCTGGAGGCGTCGGCGACCTACCCCAGCGACTTCGACGCGGCGGGTTTCCTGAAATCGGTGCGCGACACGGTCACCCGCTGCCAACACCCGGTCAGCGCATGGGGTGATGCCGGCAGGAAATACACGGTGGACCCGACGCCGTTGACCGCCAGCGCACCCGAGATCGCGCACTGGTCGACGAATCTGGCTGGTGAGCAGTGGATCTGCGAATTTTCGGTGATCGCCAAGGCCAACGTGGTCGCCGAGGTGGTCACCTGCTCGCCGGATCGCTCGATCGACAATCAGGCACTGGCCGCGCAGCGGCTGGCGAAAATCGACGAGCTGCTGCACTCCACCGCGTAACCCGGCTAGCCGCCGTTGGACAGGCAGACCGTCAGCACCGACCCGGTGCGTTGCGACACCTGCGCGCCGTCGACGGTGATCGTGCAGGTGACTTCTTCACCGATGTTGGCCACGGTCACACTGGCCGGCGTCGAGGAGTCCAGGGTGACTTCCTTGCTCCACGGCAGCGGCACGTTGAACTCGTTTTGCACCACGCCGTCGGCGTCGGTGTAGATGATGCTCATCGCCCGCCCCGAGCCGGTGACGCTGTAGACCACGGTCTGGGGTGCGCCCGAGCCGGACGTCGTGGTGGGCGAGGTGCCGCCGGTGCCCGGCTCGGTGGTCGTCGTGGGGGACCGGCCGCTGGTGGTCGGGACCGGGCTGCGGGTGCCGGCCTTGGTGCTGGGGGTGCCGGGAAACGGCGTGACCGTGGCGGATTTGTTGGCCGACCCGTTGGCGATCACCAGCGCGATGACCAGCCCCACCACCAGCAGCACATCGCGTCTCGAAC
>PPEA01000978.1 GCA_002967005.1 Mycobacterium talmoniae | reverse complement strand
CCGGTCGCGCGGCACCGGTCGCGCGGCTGGCCACCGTGACCTCCGACGGCGCGCCGCACCTGGTGCCGGTGGTGTTCGCGGTGCGCGACGACCTGGTCTAACACCGCCGTCGACGCCAAACCCAAGACCACGGCCCGGCTGCGCCGGCTGGCCAATATCGAGCACAACCCGCGGGTCAGCCTGCTGGTGGATCACTACACCGACGACTGGACCCGGCTGTGGTGGGTGCGCGCCGACGGCCGCGCGGTGGTGCACCACGACGGCGCGCAGCTGCACACCGGATACCGGCTGCTGCAGGCGAAATACCCGCAATACCGCACCGTGGCCCTGACCGGCCCGGTCATCGCCGTCGAGGTGCGGCGGTGGGTGGGCTGGCCGGGCTAACCGACCCGACGCACCCGGTATCGTGCCGACATGGCTTCCCGTGATCACGGCGACCCCGGCGACGCGCCGTCGGTGCCGCCCCCGTTGGCCCCGGTCGTCAACGACACCCGGCCGTCGGCGGCCGAAGAAGCCCGCACCATCGCGGCCTCCACCAACGCCGCCACGCTGGCGACCCTCACCGCGCACGGCGACCCGTGGGCGTCGCTGGTCACCTTCGGGCTGCTGGACGGCGCCCCGGTGCTGTGTGTGTCCCGGATGGCCAGAGCGACGGCCCGCAACCGTGACCCGAGATCCGCGGGCCAGCCTCGCCATCGTCGAACCGTCCACCCAGGCCGATCCGGCTGGCGGGCGGGCGGGTCACCCTCGCCGGGGTGGTGCACCACCCCAACGGCGACGAGCTGGCCGCGGCCCGCGACGCCTACCTGGCCGACGTGCCGGGCGGCAAGTACTACATCGACTACAGCGACTTCTCGCTGTGGGTGCTGCGGGTGCACCGGGTGCGCTGGGTCGGCGGCTACGGCCGGATGGATTCGGCGACCGGCGAGGACTACACCGCCGCCGACCCGGATCCGGTGGCGCCGCACGCGGCGGGCGCGATCGCCCACCTCAACGCCGACCACGCCGATTCGCTGCGGGCGATGGCCCAGGCGCTGGGCGGCTACCCGGACACCAGCTCGGCGACGTGCACCGGCGCGACCGCTACGGCCTGGACCTTCGGGTCGTCACCGACCA
>PPEA01000977.1 GCA_002967005.1 Mycobacterium talmoniae | reverse complement strand
GGGCGGCGCCGGGTGCTCGACGTGACCCTGCCGGCGCCCGCCCGAGCACCGACGTTGGTGCACCGCCGCTTCCGGCGCCGACGACACCGTGGGCGCAGCGCCAGCCGATGCTCAAGCGTTACGTGCGCTGGCTGGTGCACGGCTGCGGCGTCACGCAGGCGGCCACCGCCCGGGTGCTGAATTCCACCGGGCAGCGCACCCCGACGGGCCGCGAGTGGCAGGCG
Organism: Mycobacterium talmoniae; assembly: GCA_002967005.1. Lineage (GTDB taxonomy): Bacteria > Actinomycetota > Actinomycetes > Mycobacteriales > Mycobacteriaceae > Mycobacterium > Mycobacterium talmoniae. Next base: position 898 of record PPEA01000977.1, on the reverse strand, counting down.
GGCACGGTGTCCAACCTGCTCAACGGGCGGTATGACCGCCGCGGCACGGCCAGCCGGTGACGAGGATGCGCATGGCTACCCAGTCGTGCTTCTTCCCGCATTCGAGGCCCGTGCCGTGATCCGCCCGCGGCCGTCTGCTGGGAGCGGACGAGCGGGACACCATGATGAGCTCATCAAGGGCGGGCCGCGGCGCGGAAGGACATAGCGATGCGTCCGAGTCTGAGCGACAACGGCAGCGGGGAGGTCGACGCCCGTGCAGATTTGCCGCACGGTTATGGGTTGTCGCTCAGACTCGGACGCACGCATATATGCCCAAGTCGGTGAGACCCGCCGAACGCTGGGGTCGCCGGCGCTATGCGCACGTACGGGCGCTGCGTCAATACCGACCGAGTGCCCTCGGGAAAAGGCGGCGCACGGGTAGCCTGAGCGCCGCGGGTCGCGCACGATCACCGGCGTTATAAAAGGTTCGCGGTGGCGGCGCTCGACCCGGCGAGCGAGGGAGAAGCATGCGTGCGACGAGCGGGACGCGCACCGGGGTGGCCCGTCGTCGTGCGTTGTTCCGCTTACCGGTCCGCGGCAGCGCACTGCTCGTCGCGGGAGCACTGCTACTCGCCTCGCCGACTCGCGCGGAGCCGCCGCCCACGGACCCCGTGGCCCTCGCCGACAGCCTGGTCGCCGCCGAGCAGACCCTGCGTGACCCGTCGGCGTCGGATGCGGTGCTGACCGAGGCGGCGCACCGCCAGCAGGCGGCCTACCGCGCCCTGGGGTGGCATCCGGACTGGGATGCCGTGGTGCGCCCGCGGATTCCGCGCCGCTGCTGGGCGGCTATGACCACAACGTCGACGCGCGCCGGCAGATGGTCGCGCTGCTGGCCAGCGACGCCAGGGCCGCGCTGCCG
>PPEA01000976.1 GCA_002967005.1 Mycobacterium talmoniae | reverse complement strand
CGCGGCGATGGCGTCGATCGTGCGCGGGCTGGCGGTGGTGTGCACCACCAGCACCGAGCCCGGCGCCATCGCGGCCAGCAGACCGCCGTGCAGGCACACTTCGGCGACCTGCTCGTCGGTGAACACGCACACCACCACCACGTCGCGCCGGTGGCCACGTCGGCCAACTGGGACACCGGATGCGCGCCCAACTCGGCGATTTCGTCGCGTTTTCGGCGCTGCGGCCCAACACCCGCACCTGGTGTCCGGCCTCGATCAGGCGGGCGACCATCGGGCGTCCCATCCGCCCGGCGCCGACGAAGCCGACGTTCATCGCGGGTGCTTCATCAACGCCAGCGCGGCGTCGGCGGCGTCTAAGACCGCGCCCGGTGCGGCCGCGGCCCGCTCGGCCAGATCGGCCACCAACCGGACATCCTTTTGCAGCAGCGCCCCGGCGAGCCCGGCCAGCCGGTCCAGGGTGCCGCCGGAGCCCTGGATGCTGTTCAGCGCGAAGCTGTTTGCGCTGCCGCGCGACACCACCTCGGCGAGCCGCTCGGCGGAGACCCCGAGGGCTTCCCCGAGCGCCAGCGCCGTCGCGGCGGTGCCCAGGTTGGCGGTGAACAACAGATTGTTGAGCAATTTCGTGACCTGCCCGGACCCCAGTCCGCCCAGGTGCACGACGGGATCGGCGTAGGTCTCGAACACCGGTCGGCAGCGCTGCACGGCCTCGTCGTCGCCCCCCGACCATCACCAGCAGCCGGCCGGCGGCGGCCGCCGGGCCACCGCCGCTGACCGGGGCGTCGAGCACCGAAACGTTCTGCGCGCCGCGGTTACGGCCAACTGGCGGCAGGTGTTGGGGTGCACCGTGCTGTGCACGGCGATGACGCCGCCGGCGGCCAGGCCGGCCAGCACCCCGTTGTCGCCGGTGACCACCTCCTCGACGTCGGCGTCGCCCACCACGCACAGACAGACCAGATCACTGGTCGCGGCGAGTTCGGCCGGCGACCGGCCACCTTGGCGGCGGTGTCCGCGAACGGTCGAGCGACGCGGCCGCCGGGCCACAGCGTCGTCGGGTAGCCCGCCTCGACGATCCGGCGCGCCATCGCCGCCCGCCTGACTGCCCAGTCCGATGAATCCAACCCGCATCAA
>PPEA01000975.1 GCA_002967005.1 Mycobacterium talmoniae | reverse complement strand
CCAGCCGGTAGACGTCGCGTTGCCAGTCGGCTGCCGGGCCCAGGATGAACGTGCGGGTCATGTCGGAGTGGTAGCCGGCCGCACCAGCGCCCCGAAATCGATCTTGACGAAGTCGCCGGCGGCCAGCACCGCGTCGGTGAACGCGTTGGTATCGGGGCCGCCCAACGCGATCCGGGTGTCGGGCAGGTTGGAGTCGACGTCGAGGTTGCCGTAGCGGGGGCCGCCGGCCGCGGTGCTGGTGGCGGTGACGCCGGCGCGCACCAGCGCGACCATCAGCTGGCGCGTCTGCGAAAGCCCGCCGTCGGGGGTGATCACCTCGGCCACCGACACCGCCCGGGTGCCGTCGCCGACGGTGATCCGGGCGGTCGCGGACAGCCCGAACCAGCGGTTGGCGGGGGTGTCCAGCGTCCACGGGTGCTGGGTGGTATCCACCGAGCGGCCGCTGGGCTCGTGCAGCAGCCCGAAGCCGCGGCCAATGACGGCGTCGCTGACCTCCGCGACCGGCAGTGCGCCGGGCACCGGGCAGGGCCAACGCAGCCGCACCAGGTGGTCGGCGCCGGTGATTCGTCGACGGTGGTGCGGCAGTCGACCCGGTCGACGCCGCGCCACAGCGTCAGCGTCTGGGTGTAGGCCAGCACGCCCCGGATGCGGCCGGACACCACCAGCCGCTCCCCCAGCGGCCCGCGGTAGGCCTGCACGCTGACGCCAGTGGCGATCTGCGAGGTGAACAGGTTGCCACTGGGCACCAGATGCCACGGGCCTTCCCCGGATTGCGGGTGCTTGGGGTATTCGTCGTAGACGGCGAGCTGGTTGCCCAGCGCCCCCTCGACGATCATCTCCCGGCCGTGGTGCCGCCACGACGCGATGCCGCCGCCGCGGGCGGGGTCGGCGGTCAGCTGGTGGTGCTCGTTGCCGATCGCGGTGCCGGGCACCGGCTGCCAGCCCTGCGCGCCGTCAGCGGGGATCAGCCGGTAGGCCCGCCACCCCAGCGACGGCACGTCGCGGGCCAGCCAGCGCACCGTGTGCCCGCCGTCCCTCGACGTGGGCGGCTGCTCGGAGCCGGGCCGGTCGTCGAGTCACCCGCGCCCGGTCGCAGCCGGGCGCCGCAGGTGCACGGGTGACCAGTGGTCG
>PPEA01000974.1 GCA_002967005.1 Mycobacterium talmoniae | reverse complement strand
GCGCGCGCAGCCCTGACGTCACCCCCGACGCGCGAAGGTGCACAAATGCACGCCCAACCCGGCTCAGACTGGCATTTTGCGCACGCTCGCGGGCCGGGCGTTAGCCACGCCGCGGCTGAGCCAGGACACCTCGGCGCCGTCGCCGCCGTCGCGGAAGGCCTCCAGCGCATCATCCCAGGCGGTGCCCAGCACCGAATCCAGTTCGGCGGCCAACGTCGTCGGCGCCGGCGGGGATCATCGCGCGCAGCCGCATCTCCCCGACCATGGTGTCGCCGTTGGCGCTCATCGCCCCGTGCCACAACCCCAGCTGCGGGGTGTGGCAGAACCGCTGGCCGTCGACGCCGGCGCTGGGGTCCTCGGTGATCTCAAACCGCAGCACCGACCAGGACCGCAGCGCGTTGGCCAACCGGGCGCCGGTGCCCACCGGCCCGACCCAGTTGGTCACCGCCCGCAGCTGCCCGGGCATCGCCGGTTGCGGGGTCCACTTGAGGTTCGCCGTCGCTTGCAGGGTCGACGACAACGCCCACTCGACGTGTGGGCAGACCGCCGCGGGTGAGGCGTGCACGTACACCACGCCAGTGGCCGCGTCGGCGAATTGGTTCGACGCACGCATCTGCTGCTCCTTCGGCTCCACGAGGGACGTCTTCCCCAACGGCCTGGTGAACCGGAGTACAGCGCTGATGCTGCTGTGCGCTCATGTCAAGTTGTGAGTCGTGCGTGTCTATTGTGCCTTGTGATACCCCTGTTGCGCTAGTCTGCGCGGTGCTCGGAAATCACCGCGTCGGCCAGCGCGGGCCACAGCGGCACCGCCCAGTCGCCGAAATCGCGGTCGGTGAGCACCACCAGGGCCAGCTCCCGGTCGGGATCGACCCAGATCAGGGTGCCCGACTGGCCGAAATGCCCGAAGGTGCGCGGCGAGTTCTTCGACCCCGTCCAGTGCGGCGATTTGCCGCCCTTGATCTCGAAGCCCAGCCCCCAGTCGTTGGGCCGCTGCACCCCGTAGCCGGGCAGCACCCCGGCCAGGCCGGGAAATTGCACGCTGATCGCCTCGGCGTGCATCGGCGCCGACACCGTCGCCGGGCGCAGCAGGTCGGCGGCGAACACCGCCAGGTCGGCCACCGTCGAGGTCACCCCG
>PPEA01000973.1 GCA_002967005.1 Mycobacterium talmoniae | reverse complement strand
CGGGGCGCGCGCCGGGGTCGACGCCGTCGCGGCGGGTCACCACCCCGTTGACGATGGTGGCGGTGTAGCCGGAGGCACCCTGGACCAGTCGGTGTCCGCCGGCCGGCAGGTCGTAGGCCATCCGCGGGGCGTGCAGGGTCAGCGCATCCAGGTCGATCACGTTGACGTCGGCCTTCTTGCCTACGTCGATGACGCCGCGGTCGGTCAGACCGAACAGCTGGGCGGTGTCGTGGGCCTGTTTGCGGATGACGTACTCCAGCGGCAGCCGCGGCCCGCGGTGGCGATCGCGCGCCCAGTGGGTGAGCAAGAAGGTGGGATAGGACGCGTCGCAGATCATGCTGCAGTGCGCGCCGCCGTCCGACAGTCCCAGCACCCCGGCCGGGTGGGTCAACATTTCCCGGATCGCGTCGTGGTTGCCCTCGGCATAGTTGAACAGCGGCAGCATCAGCATCGCGCCGGCGTCGGCCTCCAGCATCAGGTCATACATCGTGGCCAGGGTGTCCTCGCCGCGCTCCCGGGCGATCGCGGCCACCGTGCGTTCACCGGTGGGCTCGTAGTCGGGCGGCTCCCCCAGCGCGTAGAGGCGATCCGCGGAGTGCTGCGCGAAGGCGAACATGCCGTCGAAGAGCACGGTGGGATCGATCGGCAGGTCGTCCTCGGCCAGGATGGCCGCGCGCACCGCGGGATCGGCCAGCCGGGCGGCCAGTTCGTCGCGGCCGCACTCGGCTTTGAGCCGCTGATAGGTCGGGCGGTGCGCGAACGCGTGGTGGCCGGGGAACCCCAGCAGCATCCCGAACGGGCGGGCCGCGACCTGCGGATGCAGCCGGCTGCCCGCGTCGTGGGCGGCCGCGGAGAGGTCGAGCTGCTCGCGCCACAGGTTCGGGTCGGCGTCGACCTGAATCAGGGCGAAGCTGAGCGCGCAGTCGATTTCGGCGCCGAGGCGCCGCATCCACTCCAATTCCTTCTTCGGTGCCACGATGTCTTCACCGGCCGCGCCTTGCGGCGCCAGCTCGAACACCGCGCCGCCGCCGGCGGCCATGGCGCGCCCCAGCGCGAACAGTTCGTCTTCGGCCGCGAACGTGCCCGGCACCGGTTCGCCGTCCATGGCGCGGTGCGCGAGCGTGCGCGACGACGAAA
>PPEA01000972.1 GCA_002967005.1 Mycobacterium talmoniae | reverse complement strand
GCCGTCGACGAGGACGGCCGGGTCGAGCGCGCGGACCCGCATCCCGCATCAGCTGCGGCGCCGGCCCCCGAGCTGCTGGAGCACGACGCCGAGGCGGCCTGGCGGCGCGGCCCCCGCGCGGCGCTTCACCAGTTGGCCCGGCCCGACGCGGTCGCGGTCGGCGGTGTCCGCGATGGTGCCGTCGCTGACCGCGGTGGACGCGGCGGGCACGCCGCTGACCCCCGGACTGCTCTACGGCGACCGCCGCGGCCGGGTCCCTTCGGACCCCGCCGCCTCGTTGCCGCCGACCGGGGAGGCCGCCGAATTCGTGCGCTGGACGGCGGCCGCCGCCCCCGAGGCGGCCGGCTACTGGCCGGCGATGGCGGTAGCCAATCACGCGCTGGCCGGGGAGGCGGTGGTCGGATTTCGCCACCGCCTACACCGCGCTGCCGCTGTTCGACGGCACCGGCTGGAGCCGGCAGGCGTGCGCCGACCACGGCGCGACGGTCGAAGCTATGCCCGCGGTCGCGGCGGCCGGCACGGCGGCGGGCCGCGTCGGCGACACCGTGCTCGGTGTCGGGGCAATCGACGCCCTGTGCGAACAGCTGGTGTCCGGCGCCGACCGCGATGGCGACGTGCTGGTGCTGTGCGGCACCACCCTGATCGTGTGGGTGACCGCGCCCGGGACGCCGCGGATGCCGGGGTTGTGGACGATTCCGCACACCGCGCCCGGCAAATCCCGCATCGGCGGGGCCAGCAACGCCGGCGGACTGTTCCTCGGCTGGGTGGATCGGGTTCTGGCGCCGGGGGATCCGGCCGCCGTGGATCCGCGGCGGGTGCCGGTGTGGTCGCCGTATCTGCGCGGCGAGCGCACCCCGTACCACGACCCGGATCGGCGCGGCGCGCTGGACGGGCTCGACCTCACCCACGACGCCGCCGCGGTGCGCCGCGCCGCCTACGAGGCGTCGGGTTTCGTGGTGCGCCAGCTCATCGAGCTCAGCGCGGTGCCGGCGGCGCGGATCATCGCCAGCGGCGGCGGCACCCGGGTGCGGCCGTGGCTGCAGGCCCTCGCCGACGCCACCGGCCTGCCGGTGCAGGTGTCCGCCGTGGCCGAAGGCGCCCGCCGCTGGGCGCCGCGTTTGCCCGGATGGCGGTCGGC
>PPEA01000971.1 GCA_002967005.1 Mycobacterium talmoniae | reverse complement strand
GCGATCGCCCGCGCGGCGGGGGCGGAGATCTACGCCACCGCGGGTAGCCCGCAGCGGCGGGACCTGCTGCGCAACATGGGTATTGACCACGTGTACGACTCGCGGAGCACCGAGTTCGCCGAGTTGATCCGCCGGGACACCGACGGGTACGGGGTCGACATCGTGCTCAACTCGCTGCCCGGTGCCGCGCAGCGCGCGGGACTGGAATTGCTGTCCTTCGGTGGGCGGTTCGTGGAAATCGGTAAGCGCGACATCTACGGCGACACCAAGATGGGGCTCTTCCCGTTCCGCCGCAACTTGGCGTTCTACGCCGTCGACCTGGCGTTGCTGACCCTCACCGACCCGGACACCCTGCGCCGCCTGCTGGACACGGTGTACGGCCAGATCGCCGACGGCGTCCTGCCGATGCCGGAGGTCACCCATTACGCGCTGCAGGACGCGGCGACGGCGATCCGGGTGATGGGTGCGGCCGAACACACCGGCAAGCTGGTGCTCGACGTCCCGCATACCGGGCACACCCGGGCCGTGGTGCCCCCCGATCAGGCGGCGGTGTTCCGCGGCGACGGCGCGTATGTCATCACCGGCGGCCTGGGCGGTTTGGGTTTGTTCCTCGCCGAGAAGATGGCCGCCGCCGGTTGCGGCCGCATCATCCTCAACGGCCGCTCGTCACCCAGCGGCCAGGCGCAGCAGGCGATCGACCGGATCCGCCAGCGGGGCACCCAGATCGAGGTGGAATGCGGCGATATCGCCGAGCCGGGCACGGCGGAGCGGATGGTGGCGGCCGCGACGGCGTCCGGCCTTCCGGTGCGCGGGGTATTGCACTGCGCGGCGGTGGTCGACGACGCCACGCTGGCCAACATCGACGATGACCTCATTCAGCGCGACTGGGCGCCCAAGGTTTACGGAGCCTGGCAACTGCACCGGGCGACCACGGACCAGCCGCTGGATTGGTTTTGCTCGTTCTCGTCGGCGGCGGCCCTGGTGGGCTCGCCCGGACAGGGCGCCTACGCCGCCGCGAACAGCTGGTTGGACGCGTTCACCCACTGGCGTCGGGCCCAGGGCCGGCCGGCGCACGCCATCGCGTGGGGCGCCTGGGCCGAGGTCGGCCGCGGCCAGGGCAGTGGCGCAGCACACCGGGATG
>PPEA01000970.1 GCA_002967005.1 Mycobacterium talmoniae | reverse complement strand
CGTACGGCATCGGCCTGTGGAGTGGGGTAGTGCGCGAACGCAATATCGCCCCGCTCAAACCGCAGATCAGAACCTGACCGCCCCCGTTGGCCGCCACGCACCACAGCGATGTCCTGATCATCGGCGCGGGCAGTGCTGGATCGGTTGTCGCCGAGCGGCTTTCCACCGACGCCAATTGCCGGGTGACGATTGTGGAGGGCGGTGTCGGGCTGACCGATCCCGGGTTGTTGGCCCAAACCACCAACGGGTTGCAGCTGCCGATCGGGGTGGCCAGCCAACTGGTTCGCCGCTACCAGACCGAGCTCACCGAAGCCGAGGCCAGCCAGGTGACGATCGTGCGGGGCGCCACGGTGGGCGGGTCGGGTGCGGTCAACGGCGGCTATTTCTGCCGGGCGCTGCCCCGCGACTTCGACACCGGCCTACCCGGCTGGGCGTGGGCGGATGCGCTCACCCACTTCCGCGCCATCGAAACCGACCTGGATTTCGACGGCCCCGCCCACGGCGACAGCGGCCCCATCCCGGTCCGCCGCACCACCGAGATCGTCGGCAGCACCGAGACATTCGTCACCGCGGCGCAGCGCTGCGGGTTTCCGTGGCTGCCCGACCTCAACGATGTGGCAACGGAATCGGGAATGCCGACCGGGGTTGGTGCGGTGCCGCTCAACATCGTCGACGGGGTGCGCACCGGGCCGGGCGTCGGCTATCTGCTGCCGGCACTGGGCCGGCCCAACCTGACCCTGCTGGACCGCACCCGAGCGGTGCGGGTGCGCATCTCGGCGGGACGTGCGGTGGGGGTCGACACGCTCGGTCCGGACGGGCCGCTGGCCCTGACCGCAGACCGAATCGTGTTGTGTGCCGGCGCGATTGAGTCCGCTCACCTGCTGATGCTGTCCGGGGTGGGCGATGAGGCCATGTTGCGTGCCGCCGGCGTGGACGTGGCGGCGCCGCTGCCGGTCGGGACCGGCTGCGTCGACCACCCGGAATGGGTGATGCCGGTGGACTGGCCGGTGGCCGCCGACCGGCCGGTGATCGAGGTGGTGTTGAGCACCGCTGACGATCTCGAAATCCGACCCTATACCGGCGGATTCATCGCGATGGTGGGCGACGTCGCGACCGGCCACGTCGATTGGCCGCACATCGG
>PPEA01000097.1 GCA_002967005.1 Mycobacterium talmoniae | reverse complement strand
AGACGATGTCGCTGAGCGCCACCAGGCTGCAGCCCAACCCCACCGCGGGCCCGTTGACCGCGGCGATCACGGGGGTGCGGCAGCGCGCCATGCCCAGCACGATCTCGCGGCCGTGCGCAATCGTCTTGGCGCGCAGGTCATCGTCGCGGCGCAGCTCGTCGAGGTAGGCGAAGTCGCCGCCGGCCGAAAACGCGCGCCCGGCACCGGTCAGCACCGCGGCCCGGGCGTCGCGGTCCTCGTCCAGCCGCGACCAGAGCTGCGCCAGCCCGGTGTGCAGCGCGTCGTTGACCGCGTTCAGCGCGTCGGGGCGATTGAGCGTGATGATCCGCAGCGGCCCGTCGGCGCGGACGTCGATTTCAGCGGGCATGTCGTACATATCAGACTCCTTCAATGGTCGTGACCCGCTTCACCCGGGCTTCGCCCGCGTTCGCGGTCACTCCGTCAATCCCAGGATTCGGCCGGCGATGATGTTCTTCTGAATCTGTGCGGTGCCGCCCATCACGGACTGCGCGCGGCTGTACAGGTAGGCGCTGAGCAGATCCGGGTCGTCGGCCCCGCCGACCGCCAGCGCGGCGTGGCCGACCGACTGCTCCACCCAGGTCATCAGCAGCTTGTCCAGTGACCCTTCCGGGCCGTGCGAGACGCCGTCGAGCTGTTCGGACAGCCGGCGGCGCACGTGCAGCCGCAGCATCTCGGTCTGCACCGCCGCCCAGGCCAGCTCCTCGGGAGCATCGCCGTGCACCCGACCGGCCAACTGGCGCACCAATTTCCCGTAGCGGGCTGAATACCCCAGCGTCGACGGCTCGCGTTCGTGGCCGACCACCGTCATCGCCAACGCCCAGCCCTCGCCGGGCGCGCCGATCATCTGGCTGGCCGGCACCGTCGCCCCGTCGAACAGTACCTGGCCGAATTCGGTGGTGACGCCGTTGATCATCCGCAGCGGTCGCTGCTCGATGCCGGGCTGGTGCATGGAGATGATGAACGCCGAGATGCCGCGGTGCCGCGGCGCGTCCTTATCGGTGCGGGCCAACAGCAAACACCAGTCGGCGACGTCGGAATAGCTGGTCCAGATCTTGTGCCCGTGGATGACGTAGTGGTCGCCCTGCCGGGTCGCCGTGGTGGTCAACGACGCCAGGTCCGAGCCGCGCCCGGTTCGGAGAAGCCCTGACACCACCGCTGCGTGCCGTTGATCATCCCGGGCAAAAACCGCTGCTGCAGTTCGGGACTGGCGTGCCGGCCCAGGCCGACGACGAGGTAGCCCAGGCTGGGCCGCGGCGGGGCACCGGCGCGGGCCAGCTCCTCATCGACAATGACGTCATAGACCGGGGGCAGTTCGTGGCCCCCGTAGGCGCGCGGCCAGGACAGCCCGAAGAACCCGGCGCCGTACAGCGCCTGATGCCATTCGCCTTGGCGCGTCCAGTACTCGTCGTCCCCCGCGGACGGGAAGGTGCCCGCCCGCTCGGTCAACCAGGCCCGCAGCCGGTCGCGGAAGGCGGCTTCCTCGGGTGAATCACGAAAGTCCACTGTTGATCTCCCTCAACGTGACGGGCCACAGCCCCGTCGATACCAGTGCGCGCCGCAGATAGACGTGGGCCAGGCACTCCCAGGTGTTGCCGATGCCGCCGTGCACCTGGATGGCGGTCTCGCACACGGTGCGGGTGGCGCGCGCGCAGTACACCTTGGCGATCCGGGCGGCGGCGACCGCCTCGGCGGGGTCGAGTTCGTCGACCGCCCAGGCGGCGTGCCGCAGCACGCTGATCGACCCTTCGATCAGCGCCAGTCCCTCGGCCAGCAGGTGCGCGATGGCTGATACGACCCGATCGGTTTGCCGTACTGTTCACGGATCTTGGCGTAGTCGCAGGCCAGTGCGTGCGCGCCGCGCGCGGTGCCGACCAGGTCGGCGCCGGTGGCCACCAGCGCCAACGCCCGCCAGCGCAGCGCGGTTTCGGGGTCCAGCCGGCCCACCGGCTGCGGCGTTCCGCTCAGGTCGGCACCGGTTCGGGTCAGGTCGGCGCCGGCACGCACCGCGCCGACGCCGGCGCTCAGCACCGCGTCGTCGCGCAGCAGCACGGCGTGTTCGGCGCCGCGGGCGTCGATCGCGGTGTCGCCCACCGCGACGGTGGCCGCCCCGATGTCGGTGTCCAGGTGGCGGGCCAGATCGTCGGCGAGCACCGGGCCCAGGTAGGGCACGTCGACCAGGCCGCGACCGAACTCCTCGGCGACGATCGCCACCTCCACGCC
>PPEA01000969.1 GCA_002967005.1 Mycobacterium talmoniae | reverse complement strand
CACCCCGACCCCGACCACACCGGTGCGGGCGAGCGGCCCGCCGACCCGAAACACGGTGATCGAAAGCCTCGGCGTGTACCTGCCGACGGGGGTGATGTCCACCGAGACCGTCCTGGCCGGCTGCGTCAACAAGATCGGCATCCCGTTGGAGCGGCTGACCGGCATCAAAAGCCGGCGGGTGGTGGGGCACGGCGAGTTCTCGATCGACCTGGCCCGCAACGCGGTGACCGACTGCCTGGCCCGGTCCAGCTATGCGCCCGACGAGGTTGATCTGATCATCTGCTGCAACATCTCTCGCTACGACGGGCCGGGACAGAAGATCATGTTCGAGCCCAGCACCGCGGTGCGGTTGCGGGAGCAATGCGGGCTGACCGAGGCGCTGGCGTTCGACATCTCCAACGCCTGCGCCGGCATGTTCACCGGTGTCGCGGTGGCCGACGCCTACCTGCAGACCGGACTGGTCCAGTGCGCCCTGGTGGTCAGCGGCGAATACATCAGCCACATCACCGAGACCGCGCAGCGCGAAATCGCGGGGCCGATGGATCCGCGGCTGGCGTGTTTGACCGTGGGGGACATCGGTGCCGCGGTGCTGCTGGAGCGCGGCCCCAACGACCGGGTCGGCTTCCACGACATCGACATGGCCACCCTGAGCCGGTACAGCACCTTGTGCATGGCCAAGGCCAGCGACGGCCCGCACGGCGGCGCGATCATGACCGTCGACTCCATCGCCGCGACCGTCACCGCGGTCAAGCGGTCCATCCCGTATGTCGCCGCGGTGATGAAGCGGCACGGCTGGCGCCCCGAGCACTGCGATCACATCGTCATGCACCAGACCTCGGAAGCGTCGCTGCACGATGCGGTCAGCGCGGTGAACCGGGTGTTCGGGCACGCCACCGCCCACCCGGGCAACATCATCAACAACCTGGCCGAACGGGGCAACACCGCCAGCACCACCCACTTCGTGGCGCTGCACGACCAGATCCGGGGCAACCGGATCCAGCCGGGGGACAACGTGGTGTTCGGCATCAGCGGCTCCGGCACCACGGTGGGTGCCGCGCTGTACACCTTCGACGACCTGCCGGCGCGGATGCGCCGGACCCGCAACGGGGAGCGCGGTCGCGGCCTGGCGGCCCGCCGACGAC
>PPEA01000968.1 GCA_002967005.1 Mycobacterium talmoniae | reverse complement strand
CCGGTGGCCGCCGCAAGATCCGCTAACGACAGGTCACGCGCTTCGCGCAGCGCCCGCAGTGCGGCCCCCGCCGATTCACGCTCACCGTCGCGCCCCGGGCATAGCTCGGATAGTACACAGGCCGCCACCCGCATCATCGTTTATATGTTTTTGTCCCGTTTCGCTTGCGTGCAGCGGTAGAGTACGTATACAGTTTCATATACGTTTCTAGGGACGGAGGCGGGACCGATGGCACACCCCTGCGCGACCAATCCCGATCTGTGGTTCGGCTACTCCGACGACGATGACGGCGACGGCGCCGCCAAGGCACGCGCCTACGAACAAGCCGCCACCGAAGCGCGCCTGTTGTGTTTGCGCCGCTGCCCGTTGGCGCAACAACGCCGCTGCGCACACCACGCCCTCGAGCACGGGGAGGAATACGGCGTGTGGGCCGGCGTCAAACTTCCCGGCGGCCAGTACCGCAAGCGGGCGGACCTGGCCCGTGCCCACCAGGCGCTGCGCCGGATCGCCGCGGGCGAGATCACCGCGCGGCAACTGCCCGAGAACGCCGCGCTGCTGGCTCGTCGGGAACATGACCGGATCCCGGTCGCGACCATGGTGTTTCACCTGGCACCGGCTCCGCCGGGTCCGCGTTCGGCCGCGTAAGCGCGGGTGAACTCCCGCCGCGTTGCCGCCGGTGGCGCCGCCAAAATTGGTGACATTTCCCTAACCGTAGCGCCGCTATGGTTAACGGAACGCCGGTCGGGCGGGACCCGCAGGGGCCTCTTCGCGAAGGGAGTCGGGGATGACGGTCATCGAGGTTGTCCGCCCATCGCGCCGGCCCGCGCCGGCGTCCCGTCGGCGCGTTCGGGACCGGGTCGTCGTCACCAGCGACGGGGTGCGGCTGTCGGCCCGCCAGTACGGACCGGACACCGCTCCGCACACCGTGGTCTTGCTGCACGGCTTGTGCTTGGACCAGGATTCCTGGGCCCTGCAGGTGGCCGAGTTGACCGGGCGCTGTGGCGCGACTGTCCGGATCATCACCTACGACCACCGCGGCCACGGCAACTCCGCCGGCGCGCCGATGCACACCTACCGCATCGAGCGGCTCGCCGAGGACCTCGCCGACGTGCTGGCAGCCCTGCGGGTGACGGGTCGCGTCACGCTGG
>PPEA01000967.1 GCA_002967005.1 Mycobacterium talmoniae | reverse complement strand
CCGCGAACGCGGTGAGCTGGCCGAGGCGGTACTGGCCTGCACGGCGCGACCGGGCTGTCCCGGCGCAGCCTGACCGGGCGTCTCGCACTGGACCCGCGAGGTGCTGGCCGCGGCCGCCGCCGCCGAACACGCCGCCGTGGCCCGGCTACAGCCGTGGGACGTGCTGACGTGATTGATGTCCCAGAACCCTTGCAGCGCTGGCGGTTACTGCTCGGCGCGGCCGCGGACGGCGCGTTGGGCCGCCCGGACGGCGAGCTGGCCGCCGCCGACGCCGCACTGGACTGGCTGTACGGGCGTGACCCGGACCGCATCGAACGCGGCGAACGGATCGGCGGCGACGGCGAGTCGACGCTGACGGTGCCCGAATGGATCGACACCGTGCACCGGCTGTTCCCGCAGGAGGTGATCGAGCGGGTCGAACGCGACGCGGTGGAACGTTTCGGAATCACCGAGATCGTCACCCGGCTCGACGTGCTGGAACGCATCGAACCGTCCGAATCCCTGCTGCGCGCGGTGCTGCAGACCAAACACCTGATGAACCCCGAGGTGCTGGCCGCGGCCCGACACCTGGTCGGTGAGGTGGTGCGCCGGCTGCTGGCCGAATTGCAGACCGAGGTGCGTCGCGCCTTCTCCGGTGTGCTGGATCGGCGGCGGCGCTCGCCGGTGCCGGTGGCCCGCAACTTCGATTTCCGCGGCACCGTCAAAACCAACCTGGACCGGTGGGATCCGCGGCGGCAGCGGCTGTATCTGCAGCGGCCGTTGTTCCTCAGCCGCACCCAACGCCACACCGAGCGGTGGCGGATCGTGTTGCTGGTCGATCAGAGCGGCTCCATGGTGGACTCGGTGATCCACTCCGCGGTGCTGGCCAGCTGCCTGTGGCAGCTGCCCGGGATGGACACCAGCCTGGCCGCCTTCGACACCTCGGTGGTGGATCTGACCAGCGAGGTGACCGACCCGGTGGAGTTGTTGATGAAGGTGCAACTGGGCGGCGGCACCGACATCGCGGCCGCGGTCGGCTGGGCGCAGCAGCGGCTGGCCAGCCCGCACCGGTCGATCGTGGTGGTGATCTCCGACTTCTTCGAGGGCGGTTCGGCCCGGTTGCTGGTGCGGCGGGTCAAAGAGTTGGTGGCCGGCGGCACCACGGTGCTGGCGT
>PPEA01000966.1 GCA_002967005.1 Mycobacterium talmoniae | reverse complement strand
CTGCTGGGCCAGCTGACCAAACGGCTGCAGCGCGGCGCCCAACGCGCCGCCAAAGGCGCCGGCCGCCGCGGACAGGGCCTGCGGAAGGGCCTGCAACAGCTGCGCCGATTGTTGCTCGTTGGCGGGGAAATTCGCCTGCGCATCGCTGACCCCCGCTTCGCGTTCGGCCTGCCCGGTCTGTGCGTCGAGGTTGTCGCCGGGGATGCCGGTGTTGCTGGCCACCCCCAGCGCCGCCAACAGCTGGTCGATCGCCGAGTGCACCATGGCGACCTGCGCCGGGGTGATCGGTGGCACCGGCCCGTTCTGGGCGCCCGCCGAAGCCCACGACGACGCGTCGAACTGCAGTTCACCACCGTCGGCGGTCATAACAGGGCTCCTCCCGCGGCGGCCCGGCTCAATGCCTGAAACCAGGCGAAGTGATAGTGCGCGACGGCGGTGCTGCCGTTCACTAGCGCCGCGATCGTGGCCAACAGTTGCCAGTTTTCGATCGCGGCGCCCTCCAAGTCGTCGGGGTAGGCGCGCAGCACCCGCTCGGCGACGGTGGCCAGATGCTCACGCAGCGCCTGGTATTCGGCGGGCGCCACGCCGGTGTCCCGGGTCGCGGCCCGGGCCAGGGTGTGGGCGAGGCGGGGCAGGCCGTCCCGCCATTTGGTGGCCTGACCGAGTTCCCAGCCGAGTTCGTCGACGACGAGCCCGTGGCGGGCCCGCGGCGAGGTCGGCACCGGGTCGACGTCCTCGGCCTGCGGTAGGTGCTGGCCGGGGGTGTAGCTGGCGGTGACGGTGACCTCCCCGAGCAGCGCCTCGACGTCGCCGCGACGTCGCGCCGGTTCGAGCAGTCGCACGCCGACCGGGATGTCGACATGCGGTGGGATCCAGCCGCAGACCAGGTCGGTGACCAGCACGGTGCTGTGGTCGGGCCGCTCGCCGGCGGCCCAGTTGAGCCGGGGTTCTTGGCGGGCGACGGTGTCGACCAGATTCTGCAGCCGGGTGCGGGCGGTGGCGTCTGCCGAGGTGGCTCCCGCTATCGCGCCGCCGGCGGTCACGCCGACGGCCTGTTCGGAGACGACGGCCGGTGTCGGCGGTGGCGTAGCGATGCCGGCGGATTGGCGCACCACCGCGGGTTGGCCGACGCCGCCGCTCGGGTTGGCCGGAGCCGACGACGG
>PPEA01000965.1 GCA_002967005.1 Mycobacterium talmoniae | reverse complement strand
CATCACCGGCTACGGCCCCGCGCATCCATGGGTCGCGTTCGGCGACGACGCCGCCGCGGCCGGCGGGCTGGTCACCGCCGGTCGGGACGGGCCGCTGTTTTGCGGCGACGCGATCGCCGACCCGCGTGAGCCGGGCTACAGGCCGCCGGTGCGGTGCTGGACAGCCTGGCCCGCGGCGGCGGCGAGATCGTCGACGTCGCGATGGCGGCCGTCGCCGCAACGTATGCCGCGCTACCGTCCGCCTCCGGTGCTGCCGCGCCCCGGCTGCCGACGCTGCCGCCGCGGCCGGCCCGCCCGCTGGGCGCGGACAACGCGGCGGTGCGCCGCCTGGTCGCCGAACGTCGTCTCCCATGCTGATCCGCCGCGGCACCCTGCTGGACGGGCGCAGGGTCGACGTCCGGGTCGACGACCGGATCCAGGAGGTTGCCGCCACGCTGGACCGGCGTGCGGGTGAAGAGGTTCTCGACGCCGGCGGCGGGACCGTGTTGCCCGGGTTGCACGACCATCACCTGCATCTGCGCGCCGTCGCCGCCGCGCTGGATTCGCTGCGGGTCGGGCCACCGGTGGTGCGCACCAAAGCCGAGCTGGCACAGGCCCTATCGAGTGCGACAGCCGGCGCCGACGGCTGGATCCGAGCCGTCGGCTACCACGAATCGGTGGCCGGCGAACTGGGCCGCGCGGTGCTCGACGCACTGCTGCCGGCGACGCCGCTACGCATCCAGCACCGCAGCGGCGTGTTGTGGATCCTCAACTCCACGGGCCTGATCCGTATCGGGCTGGCGGATCATCCCGACGGTCGGCTGCGCAGCGCGGACCGCTGGTCGGATGCGTTACCGCGCCGCGACACCGACCTGACCGCGCTGGGTCGCCAGCTCACCGCCTTCGGTGTCACCGGCGTCACGGACGCCACACCGGATCTGGACGCCGACGACATGGTCGCACTGATGGTGGCTCACCGTCGCGGTGACTTCCGACCCCGGCCGCGTTTCCTGGCGCCGGGCAAAAAGATCCTGCACGACGATGCGCTGGATCTCGACGGGTTGACCGACTGGATTCGCGATCGCCACCGGGACGACAACCCGGTCGCCCTGCACTGCGTGACCGCCGCCCAGTTGGTGGTGGCCATCGCCGCGCTGCGCGCCGCGGGCCCCGATCGGCGCGACCGTATCGAGCACGCCG
>PPEA01000964.1 GCA_002967005.1 Mycobacterium talmoniae | reverse complement strand
TTCGTCCGCCTCGGCGACGGCGCCGTCGCCGGTGGAGCAGCCAGTGCAGCCCAGGGCGACCAGCGTCGCCCCGAGGATCACCAGCCGCCACATCGTTACGCGTCCGCGGGGGTGGAGTATTCGACGTCGACCAGCCGGTCGCCGTCGAACACCAGCGAGGTCACCGACGCCACCGCGCACTGGCGCCGGCGCGGGTCGTGCCAGAGCTTCCTGCCTTCCAGATGCAGCCGGGTGGTGTACACCGGCAGCTGGTGGCTGACGCACACCACCTCGTGGCCGGCGCCGCGGGCGCGGGCCTTGTCCACCGCGGTGGCCATCCGGGCCGCGATCTGGGCGTACGGCTCGCCCCAGGACGGGGTGAACGGGTTGCGCAGCTGCCACCACACCCGGGGGTCGCGCCAGGCGCCATCGCCGGGCGAAACCCGGCGGCCCTCAAAGAAGTTGGTGGATTCGATCAGGTTGTCGTCGGTGTCGACCGGCAGGTTGTGGGCCGCGGCGATGGGGGCGGCGGTCTCCTGGGCGCGCTGCAGCGGTGAGGCGATCACCGCGACGACGTCCCGGTGCGCCAGCGCGTCGGCGACCGCTTTCGCTTGCCGGTTGCCCTTGTCGGACAGCCGAAACCCGGGCAGCCGGCCGTACAGGATGCCGTCCGGGTTGTACACCTCGCCGTGGCGCACCAGGTGGATGCGGGTGTGCTCGGCCATCAGGGCTTCTCCTCTCGGGCGGCCGCTTGAGCGGCGGCCGGCAACGCGGCGGCGATGGTGTCGAAGGCCGCCTCGTCGAGCGCGGCCGAGACGAACCACACCTCGAATGCGCTGCACGGCGGGTACACCCCGGCGTCCAGCAGGGCGTGGAAGAACGCCGGGTAGCGCCAGGTTTCACTCGCCCGGGCGGTGCCGAAATCGGTGACCGGCGTCTCGGTGAAGAACACGGACAGCATGTTGCCGGCCCGCGGAATCTGGTGCGGCACACCGGCGTCGGTCAGCGCCGCGGAGATCAGGTTGGCCAGCCGGTCGGCGTTGGCGTCCAGCGCCTGGTACACGGCGGCGTCGGCGGCGCGCAGCGTGGCCAGCCCGGCGGCGGTGGCCACCGGGTTCCCGGACAGGGTGCCGGCCTGATACACCGGGCCCAGCGGCGCCAGCTTGGCCATCACCCTCGGCGCGCCGCCGAACGCCGCGGCGGGCAGCC
>PPEA01000963.1 GCA_002967005.1 Mycobacterium talmoniae | reverse complement strand
CGCCCCGATCGCCCGGATCGTCACCGCGGCCGGGCCGGACGCGGCCGCCAGCGACTCGACCGCGTCTAACACGCGGTCGGGGTCGTGAACACGGGGCCGGGGCACCCGCCCACTATAACAGAGCATTCGCTCCGTTATTGCCGGCGGGCTGTCGGCCCTAGCCGCGAGCGTGCACAAACGCACGCCTCAACGCGAAGAAACCTGACATTTTGCGCACGCTCGCGGGCTAGAACCCAGCAGCTAGACCCGCATCGGCAGCTGCGACCGGATCAGCGGGGCGATCTTGTCGGCCATGTAGGCGTGCCCGGCGTCGGTGGGGTGCACGCCGTCGGCGCCGATCAGATCCGGGCGGCCGACGAACCAGCCCTCGGCGATCGGATCGACGAACGCCGCCCCGGTCAGCCAGGCCTGAGCGCTCAGGGTGTCGCGGATCTGCAGCACGTTCGCCGGCACGTCGGCGGTCGGCCAGGCCGGCCCGATCACCAGAAGCCTGGCGCCCGGCGCGGTGCGATGCGCCAGATCAAAGGCGTTGTGGCTCAGCCCGGCCAGCGCGAATGGGTCCACACCTTGATCGTTGCGGGAGCCGAAGAACACCACCAGCGCGTCGTCGGGTCGCACCGCGCGGACGGTCAGATCCCCGAAGGTGCTGCCGTGGTCACCGATCGCGCCGTAGCCGGCCCGGCCCTCGGCGGCCACGTCGGCGGTCACCTGCACGCCCTGGCGACTGAGGATCTGCCAGGCCCGCGCGGTCCAGGCCTTGGGCCCCAGTCCGCCCTCATTGGTGCCGGTCGTGTAGGAGTCGCTGACCACCGCGACGTGCTCCAGCGGCGAATCCGCGCTGCGTAACGCGTACGGGCGCACCGGCGTCGGGTGCTTGCCGCCGATACCGACCAGCACGGCAACTGCGATCGCGAACGCGGTGACCCGCCCCACTGCTACCTCCACTGTCCATGCCGTCGCAATGGCCCGCACCGCGATCAGCGACAGCTTATGGCCTACCCGGCGCCGCCGCTCCGTCAACCTACCGACGTGAGCGCAAATCGCCGAGCGCGCGACGGTTAGCGTACCGCGTATCCAATAAGGTCTGGGGCACAGGGTGTTTCGTCGGCCGCGGGGTCCTCCGCGGCGTCCCCCGCAGCGGTGTCGCCAGACGGCGCATCGGCCGAGGCAGCGTCGGCGGCGGGCTCACGGTT
>PPEA01000962.1 GCA_002967005.1 Mycobacterium talmoniae | reverse complement strand
CGTCGCCCGCCACCCCGCATCGTCGACGGCAGCGCAGCGGCCACCGGCGGCGCAGGGGCCGCCGGCGACCGATGTGGCGGCTTCGGCGTTACGGTCAATCCTGTTGAGCGCCAGTGAGATACCGGGCAACACCGGCGACAGCGCGATGGTGCTCGAACAAGACGGCACCGAGTTGGGCGACGACGCCGCAATGATCGACAACCCGGCCTGCCTGAGCGCCTGGGCGCCGGCCCAACGGTCGACGTATGCCACGCCCAGCCCGGCCGGTGTGGCGGTGCAGGAGCTGCGGGCGCTGTACCAGAAGCCCTGGCAGCGCAGCGTGACCCAGGCCGTGCTGGCGTTCGGTTCGGTGGACGATGCGGGCCTCGCGCTGCAGCTGCAGCGCGCGGCGTGGGAACCGTGCGGGGGACAGACCGCCACCATCACGCCCCCCGGCGAGCCCGCGCAGCAGTGGCGGTTTGGCCAGCCGGTCAACAAGGCGGGGTCCTACACCGTGGAGGCCACCCTCACCGGCGGGGACGCGACCTGTCAGCACGGGATCGAGCTGCAGGGCAACGTCTTGATCGACATTCGCCAGTGCGGGACCACCGGGGCGATCGACGTGAGCGCGCTGGTCAACGCGACCGCCAACAAGGTACCGCGCCAGCAATGACCGACCGCCGCGCAGGGCCGCCGCCGCGACGCATGGTCGCGGTCACCGCGGCCGGCGTGGTCGTCGTCGCGGTGCTGACGTCGTGCGGTCGGGCCATTCCCGGCCACCCGATCGCGGTGTCGTCGCCGCCGCACCGACGTCGGCGCGTCCGCGCCGGTCACCCCGGCGCCGCCCCCGCCGTCCGACGAAGACCAGGTGCGCCAGACGGTGATGGCGTTCCAGGATGCCTACAACACCCAAAAGTGGGATGACTACCTGGCGTTGATGTGCACGGCGATGCGGGACCGGTTCACCGACCCGGCGATGGACCTGCTGAAGAAGACGCGGGCCGCCCAAGGCCTGACCAACGTGACGGTCACCGGTGTCGACATCGACGGCGACGCCGCCACCGCGACGCTAGATGCGCAAAACGAGATGCTGGGCCGCAGGACCATTCAGCTCAAACTGGTCCGGGAGGACGGCTGGAAGGTGTGCGTGCTGGAGCCGGTGCGCTGATCAGGCCGGCGCCGGGCGGGCCGAGCCGGGCGCCGGCAGCTGGGACACC
>PPEA01000961.1 GCA_002967005.1 Mycobacterium talmoniae | reverse complement strand
GGGAGACCTCGGCGAAGGCCAACACCAGCATCAGGTTGTGGAAGACGTTCCAGGCCAGCGCGGAGGCCAAAGCCGGTGAGATGCCCGGGATTTGCGAAAACAGCGGGGTCAGCGCGTTGACCAGGGGCATCGGCTGGATGGGGAAGCCCTCGGGGAAGAACAGCTTGGCGAGCGGATCGGCGAACCCCATGTTGTAGTCGGTGATCCATTGCGCCAACTGGTCTTGCCACGACGAACTCGACGTGGTCGCCGCCGTGGTGGTGGCCTGCTGTTGGGCGGTGGAGGCCTGGCTGTTCTGGTTAACGATCTGCGGGGCGGGGGTGGTGGCGGGCACCGCGGCCAACGCCGACCCGGAGATGACGTGGTAGGTGCCCATCGTCTCGGCGGCCTGGACCCACATCCGCACGTAGTCGGCTTCATTCAGCGCGATCGGGATGGTGTTCATCCCAAAGAAGTTCGTGGCCACCAACGCCCCGTGGATGGTGTGGTTGGCGGCGAGTTCGCCCAGCGTGGGCATGGTGGCCAGGGCGGCGGTGTAGGCGCCGGCGGCCGTCTCATGCTGGGTGGCCGCGACGGTGCTTTTGGCCGCGCTATCGAGCAGCCAGCTCAGGTACGGGCCGTGCGCGGCCACATACTGCTCGGCGCTGGGGCCCTGCCAGGCTCCGGCCTGGACACCGGCCAGCGCCGCGGTCAGTTCGTCGGCCGTCGCCTCGTAGTCGGCGCTCAACGCCGACCACGCACCCGCGGCCGCCAGCAGCGGACCGGGGCCCGGGCCGGCGCTGAGCAACGTCGAGTGCACTTCCGGCGGCGAGGCCATCCAGATCGGGGCGGTCACCAAACACCTCTTCGTCGACTTCGCTTACCTAACAGTGGTCGGCGTGCGACGCGGTTTGGTTCCCGGCCTTCTGCGATGACTCGGCGTTGTGGGCGTACCCCACCCGCAGGGGTGCGCCCGACGCGCAGCCTGACCGCGGTGAAGCCTCTAGCGGGTTCGGCGGCATCGGGCCTGCGCTGAGGGCAGCGAGTCTGCGGTGAGGGCACCGAGTCTGCGGTGACGGCAGCGAGTCTGCGGTGACGGCCACGACCCTGCGGTGAGGCCGTATTTTCGCGCCGATTCAGGGCGTGGCCGCAGTCTCGGCGCCGTGAGCGCAGTCTCGACGCCGTCAGCGCAGTCTCGGCGCCCTGAGCGCAGTCTCGA
>PPEA01000960.1 GCA_002967005.1 Mycobacterium talmoniae | reverse complement strand
CCCGGGTGCGGGAGCGCGGCGGCGGGTAGCCCAGGTCGCGGGTGGTCCCGTTGATCGCGTCCAGGGTGGACAGCAGGGCGCCGATGCCGTCGCCGAGGCAGTGTGAGCCCACCAGGCTGACGGCCGTGGCACCGTCGGTGAACCGCTGAACCGCCATATGCCAGCCGGGCCCGCGTTCCGGGTCGATGGGCAGCTGGGCCCGTTCGTCGATCCAATCGCTGAGATCGGCGCGGGGACGGGCGCTTTCGGCGATGTCGAGCGGGGCCGGCGGCGCGGGCGGTGACACCCACCGATGCCGGCCGAACGGCAGCGGGGACCGCTCGATCAGCCGCCCGTACAGGCCGTGACCGAAATCGCGGTGAAACCGCCGCAGCCCGTCCAGGTCCACCGGGTGCTCATAGATCCACACCCCCTGGATGACCTGCCCGCGGCCGGTGGCGCGCTGGGCCGAAAACGACGCCTGATCGAAGTACGCGAGCCGATTGTCCAGCCGCACCTCACGTTTCGACGTGCCGCGGCGCAGCGGTGCCAGCAGCTCGATCAACACCGGTCCACCCCCGCCTAGACCACCGCGCCGGTCAGGTCGAACTCCGCCAGCGTGGCCACCGCCAGCTCCCGCAGCCAGGCCTTCGAGTTCGGCGCCTCGGGTTGGTAGGCAACGACGTCGACGGAGATTTTCCCGCCGACCCGCCCCGACACCACGGTCAGCAGTCCCCGCCGGTGCTCCAGGGCCTGGCGGGTCACATGCCGGTCCACCCCGCGCAGGATGACGTGGTCGGCGTCGGTGCCGTCCAGGCGACCGATCACCGGGTCCAGGTCGCCGACGTTCGAACACGACACCGGCAGGTCGGCGAAGCCGAACATCACGTTGGCGCCGCGCTTGACCGCCCGCTTCGGGACGAACGGAATCAGCGGCAGCAGCTGCAGCGATTCGTCGGGGCTCTCCCGCATCGTCGTGATGGCGTCCCGGATCGCGGCCCGCACCCCGGACAGATCGGTCGTCACCGGCCTCGGATCGACGGTCAAGCTGCCCAGCGAGACCGCGTTGGCCCGGGTGTCGCCCGGGCCGCGGTCGCTGATCGGCAGCAGCAGGGCGACGGCGCCGTCCGCGGCCCGCCGCCGACCCATCCGCTCGGCGAGCTTGGCGGCGAACCGGCGACCAGCGAGTACGTCGTTCCGCCAAGTGCTTCCGCGCGGGCGC
>PPEA01000096.1 GCA_002967005.1 Mycobacterium talmoniae | reverse complement strand
GGTGCTCACCCCCCGCGCGGCCAGGATGCGCGCCAGCCCGCCCGCCAGCGCGTCGAGCTCCGGCAGCCGATACTGCCGGTCCTCGAACGCCAGCACGGAACCGGACGATCCTGACACCATTTGAGAAGATCCTATCGTTTTGAGAGAATAGTATTCTCTGTTGTGAAGAACGCAAGCGCGGGAGGGGGCGGCCGATGGCGATCACCCACGTGTTCCAGCAGGCGACGGTGACCCGGATCATCAAGGAGACCGCCGACGCGCGGACCTTCGTGCTGGCCCCGCGGGAGGCCCCGTTCAGCTACCGGGCCGGCCAGTACTGCACGTTCCGGGTCCAGGTGGACGGCGAAGAGCTGTACCGGTCGTATTCGATGTCCAGCGCGCCGGAGACCGATACCGAGCTGATGACCACGGTCAAACGCGTTCCGGGCGGCAAGGTCTCGAACTGGATGCTGGACAACGTCGTCGAGGGCGACGAGTTGACCATGACGCGGGCGGCGGGCACGTTCTGCCTGGATGCCGCCGCGGTGCCGGTGCTGGGCTTCGCCGGCGGCAGCGGGATCACGCCGCTGTTGTCGCTGGCCAAAAGCGCGCTAGCCGGCACGGACCGCACGGTGCGGCTGCTGTGCGCCGACCGCGACGCCGCCTCGGCGATTTTCGACGCCGCCCTGGCCGAGTTGGCGGCCCGGCACCCCGGCCGGCTGTCGGTGCGGCGGCATCTGGACGCCGACGACGGGCTGCTCGACGCCGCCGCGGTGCGCGAGTTCGTCGGCGCCGACACCGGCGCCGACTGCTACGTGTGCGGCCCGGAGGGTTTCATGACCGTGGTGCGCTCGGCGTTGCCCGGCCCGGGCCGGGTTTTCGTCGAGGACTTCGATCTACCGGCGCCCAAGGAGCCGGCCGCCGCTACCGCCGAAACCGCCGACGCGACGGGCACGGTGACGATTCACCTGGAACGCAAGAAGGTATCGGTGCCGCGGGTGGCCGGGGAAACCCTGCTGGAAAGCGCCCGGCGCGCCGGGCTGGCCCCGCCGTTTTCCTGCGAGGCCGGCAACTGCGGGACGTGCATGGCCCACATCAGCGAGGGCAGTGCGACGATGCGGGTCAATGACGCGCTCGACGACGACGAGGTGGCCGACGGCTACATCCTGACCTGCCAGGGCGTGCCGGACACCGCATCGATCACCGTGCACTACGAGTAAAGGCGGCGTAGCCGCTGCGCACGCTGTCATACGCCGGTTGCCAGCCGGCCTGGGCGCGGAATCGGTTGTTGCTGACCCGAAGTGAGCGGGTCAGCGAGGTGGTGCGGTCACCGAGCAGCAGCGCGGCGCGCCCCGGCACATACAGCCACGGCGTTTTGCCGACGGCGGCCGCGCAGGCCCGTGCGTAGTCCCGCTTGGTGACCGGTTCGTTGTCGACGACGTTGTAGGTGCCCGGCGGCGAGGAGCGCCGGCACCGTGTGGCCGCCGACGGCGCCGGTCCCTCCGGTGACGAAGACCCGCATCGGTTAGACACCGAAAACGACGGGGACGCACAGCGGTCCGCGAATGGCGGGGGCGTCGCGCCAGTGCACCGGGCCGGCCAGCACCGGCCGGCGGGCCAGTACCTGCGGCAGCGCCGCGGTGATTTCCAGCCGGGCCAGGGCCGCACCCAGGCAGTGGTGGGCGCCGTGGCTG
>PPEA01000959.1 GCA_002967005.1 Mycobacterium talmoniae | reverse complement strand
CGGCCGCCGGCGCCCCGGATCTGCGCCCCTCGGGGAGGTCGATCCAGTGTCGGGTGTGCTGCCAGGGGGTGGTGGGCAGCATCGGGTGCGGTTCGGCGGGATGCGGCATGGCCGGCAGCTGGGCGCTGTTGAGGTTGGTGTGGAAGCTGACCGTGTCGTCGCCGTAGCGCCACAGCGTGCCGAGGCTGCGGGTCTCCCCCAGGGTGTCGGTGATGGCGCGGGTCAGCATCGGGTGCGGGCTGATTTCGATGAAGGTGGCGTGGTTTTGCCCGGCGGCACTGAGGGCCTGGTGCAGCCGCACCGGCCGGCGCACGTTGTCCACCCAGTAGTCGGCGTCGAAGGCGGGGGTGCCGGCGTCGATGACCGTGGAGATCACCGGGATGCTCGGCGGGCGGGGCGTCAGATCCGCTAGGGCGGACCGTAATTCGGGCAGGATCGGATCCATGAACGCGGTGTGCGAGGCCACCTCCATGTTGACCCGCCAGGCGAACTGGTCGCGGCGTTGCACCGCGCTGATCACCGCGTCGACCTGGGCGGGGGGCCCGGCGATCACGGTTTGGTGCGGCGCGGAATACCCCGCCACGCTCACCCCGTGGTAGTCGGCGATCAGCGCCGCGGTGGCCTCGGCGTCCAGTTGCAGCAGCGCCACCGCGCCCTGACCGGCCAGCCGCGACATCAGCCGGGATCGGGTCGCGATCACCCGCAGCCCGTCGGCCACGCTGAGCGCGCCGGCCACCACCGCCGCGCTCACTTCACCCATCGAATGCCCCAGCACCGCATCCGGATTCACCCCATAGCAGCGCCACAGCTCGGTCAGCGCCAGCTGCAAGCCCATGATCACCGGCTGCACCCGGGCGTCGCCGGTGACCGGTTCGCCGTCGGTGAGCACTTGTTGCAGCGAGAAACCGACGTGCTCGACGAACACCGGTTCCACCGCGGCGACGGCGGCGGCGAAGGCCGGCTCCTCGACCAGCAGCCGCTGGCCCATCCCGGCCCACTGCGAGCCCTGACCGGAATACACAAACACCGTGCCCGGCCCGGTGGGCCCGGTCTGGACGCCCACCACTCCCGGCGCGGAATGCCCGGTGGCCAACGCCTGCAGCCCGGTCACCGCCTGGTCGCGGTCGCGGGCGCACACCGTGGCGAAGCGGGGGTACCGGGCCCGGTGATGGTTGAGGGTGTGGGCCACGTCGGCCAACCCGACCG
>PPEA01000958.1 GCA_002967005.1 Mycobacterium talmoniae | reverse complement strand
ACCCCGACTGACGCCACCCGGGTGGTGTCGCTGTCCGGCCTGACCGACGAACCCCGGGTCACCGCCGGCGGCGCGGCGGCGGCGCGACCGGGTGTGGCGGTGTGGATGTTGACCAGCGGCACCACCGGCCCGCCCAAACGCGTCGACCTCAGCTACGACATGCTGGCGCACAGCGTGTTGGGGGCCCAGGCGCCCACGGAGCCGCGGCGTGGCATCGCGATCGTCAACTCGCCGCTGGTGCACATCGGCGGGGTGTTCCGGGTGCTGCAATGCGTCGCCGACGCCCGCTCCTTTGTGCTGCTGGACCGGTTCGAGTTGGGCCGCTGGGCCGACGCGGTCCGCAAGTATCGGCCGGGCGCGGTGTCGCTGGTGCCGGCGGCGCTGCGGATGGTGTTGCATTCCGACCTGACCCGCGAGGACCTGGCCGGTATCCGTGCGGTGACGTCCGGGACCGCGCCGCTGTCGGCCGACGACGCCGACGCGTTCACCGAAAAGTACGGCATCCCGGTGCTGACCTCTTATGCCGCAACCGAATTCGGCGGCGGGGGTGGCCGGCTGGACGCTGCCCGACTACCAGCGCTACTGGCGGGCCAAACGCGGCAGCGTCGGGCGGGCCAGCTTGGGGGCCCGGCTGCGGGTGGTCGGCGACGGACGGCGTCCCGCTGGGACCCGACCAGGTCGGTCTGCTGGAGGTCAAACCCGGGCAGCTGGGACCGTCGACGGACTGGATGCGCACCACCGATTTGGCCCGCATCGACGCCGACGGGTTCCTGTGGATTCTGGGCCGCGCGGACCAGGCCATCATCCGGGGCGGGTTCAAGGTGATGCCCGACGATGTGCGCCTGGCCCTGGAGGCCCATCCGGCGGTGCAGGGCGCGGCGGTGGTCGGCCGGCCCGACCCGCGCCTCCGGGCAGACCCCGGTGGCCATCGGTCGAGCTGCGCGAAGGCGCCACCGCCGACGCGGCGCAGCTGGTCGACTTCCTCGGGACTCGGTTGGCCCGCTACCGAAATCCCCACCGACATCGCGGTCGTCGAGGCCATCCCGAGAACACCGTCGGGCAAAGCCGATCTCGGCGCGATCCGGCGTTATTTCACCGCGCAGGGCGAGTATGCCCGGTGACGCGCGCGCACTGCCGGACATCCTGCGCGCCCAAGCGCGCACCCGGGCGGCGCACCCGCTGCTGGTCTGCGACGGCGAACGGCTCAGCTACGCCCA
>PPEA01000957.1 GCA_002967005.1 Mycobacterium talmoniae | reverse complement strand
TCATCCAGCCTGGACAAGGGCGCCAAGAACAAAAGCCGGTGTATGACGCCGGTGGTCGTCGAGCGCCGCCACCGCCGCATCGTCGGCGTTGAGCACCACCACCCCGGACGCCGGAACCGCCTGCGGCAGCTCGGCTTTGGTCGCGGCGATGGCCTCGCGGGAGCCGAACTCGCCCAGATGCGCGGTGCCGACGTTGAGCACCACCGCGATCTGCGGCGGTGCGATCGTGGCCAGCGCGGCGATATTGCCGGGGTGCCGCGCCGACATCTCCAGGATCAGGTAGTCGGTGTCCTCGGTGGCGCGCAGCACCGTCCACGGGTGGCCCAGCTCGTTGTTGAACGAGCCGGGCGGGGCGACCACCTGTCCCAGCGGCGCCAGCACCGCGGCCAGCAGCGCGGCGCTGACCGCGGCGACCGCCACCACCCGCCAGGGCTCCACCGTGCTCCAGATCTGCTCGGTCATCCCGATCGAGAACGCGGTGTAGACCACCAGCAGGATGGACCCCCCGGTCGACCGCCTTGGTCAACAGGGTGTGGCGGGCGATCGGCCCGGCCAGCCACCGCCGCATCAGCTGGCCGAGCGCGAACGGCAGCAGCAGCTGCAGCACGATGTCGCGGATCGCGGTGGCGTCCACGTGGGGTGCGCCGCTGGTGTGCATCAGCAACACCACCAGCAGCGGGGTGAGCGCCACCCCGAGGATGTTGGACAGCGAGGCGCTCACGATCGCCGCCGACACGTGGCCGCGCGCGATCGAGGTGAACGCGATAGACGACTGCACCGTCGAGGGCACCAGACACAAAAACAGCAGCCCGCTGTACAGATCGATGCTCAGCACCGACGGCACCAACGCGCGCGCGGCCAGGCCGAGCACCGGGAACACCACGAACGTGGTGGCCAGCACCAGCAGGTGCAGCCGCCATTGCCGCAGCCCGTGCCAGGCCTGCTGCGGGGACAACCGGGTGCCGTAGAGCCAAAACAGCAAGCCGATCGCGACCTTGGTGGCGACGGACAAGACATCGGCGGCGGTCCCGTGGGCGGGCAGCAGCGTGGCGAGGCCGACCACCGCCAGCAACGCCAGCAAGAAAGTGTCGACCGGCAAGGCCGACAGCCGCTTCAGCACGACCCGCGGCGCATCTCGGTCAATGGCAGGACAGGGTGCAGCTCGCGCAGCTGCCGGTGCACGCGGCCGCCGCCTCGCGCCGGGCGATGTAGCGGGCACCCT
>PPEA01000956.1 GCA_002967005.1 Mycobacterium talmoniae | reverse complement strand
CGGGCGGCCACCCGCACTCGCGGTCATCCCGCCCAGCGACAGCCCGACCACGGTGCGCGCGGGCCACGCCGAGCCGATCCAGCAGGGCCAGCAGGCGTCGGCCAGATCGTCGATCGAGTACGGGCCGGCCGGGACGGGGAGTCGCCGTGGCCCCGGGTGTCGTAGCGGATCACCCGGAATCGCCGCGCGAGTGGGTCGAGCTGGGCATCCCACATGCGGTGGGTGGCGCCCAGCGAGTTGGACAACACCACCGCCGGGCCGTCGACGCGGCCAGTGACGGTGGCGTAAACCGGAACCGCGCCCATGGCCACCACGGTAGTGAGCGCGACCTCGGTGTCGGCGAGGTCAAGCGAACCCGAATGAGCGACACGCGCAAACCTGCATCAATTGAACATCGGTTGTGCATCTATTTTCGTACTGTCAGAGGCACGCGTTCGCAATTTGTGTCCGTCAACGCAATAGTTATGCAGTTGTGCGACGTGACAGACAGCGGCAGATGGGCGGCCGGGGAGGTTTGGTGACTGGGCAGAGAGGGCGACTAGGCAGGGCGGCCGTACGCGCGGCGCTCGGCCTGCTGACCACGGCGGCGACGGTCCTGCTGTGGGCACCCACCGCCGCGGCGACTCCCGAGTCCGACGCCGCCGACGCGATTAGCGCGGCGTGGGACGCGCCGCGGCGACAATTCCGAACTCGGCGCGCGGCAAGGTGATGTCTATCCGATCGGGGACGCTTCGCCGAAGACTTCGCCGGCGGGAAGATGTTTTACACCCCGGCCACCGGTGCCCGCGCCATGTACGGCGCGGTGTTGCAGAAGTACGAGTCGCTGGGCGGTCCCGCCGACAGCGACCTGGGTTCCCGAACGTCGACGAGGCCCCCGGCTTGGCCAGCCCGGACAGTCGGTCGATCACCTTCGACGCCGCCGATCACCCGGTGATTTTCTACACCCCCGAGCACGGCGCCTTCGTGGTGCGCGGGGCGATCAACGCCGCCTGGGACAAGTTGGGCAGTTCGTCGGGCACACTGGGCGTCCCGGTCGCCGACGAAACCACCGACGGCGACGTGATCACCCAGAAGTTCAGCGGCGGTCAGGTGTCGTGGAACCGGGTGACCAAGGCATTCAGCACCGATCCGCCCGAGCTGGCCGGCGACCTGAAGGACTTGCAGGTGCCGGTCGACGCGACCGCGGCCATCAACCGGGCGTGGCGGGCGGCCGGCGGCGCCTCC
>PPEA01000955.1 GCA_002967005.1 Mycobacterium talmoniae | reverse complement strand
GTCGCCGTCGAACTGCTCGCCCAGCTCGACGAGGAACCCGACCTGGTGGTGGTCCCGGTCGGCGGTGGCGGGTGCATCGCCGGGATCACCACGTATCTGGCCGAGCGCACCGAGAACACCGCGGTGCTGGGCATCGAACCGGCCGGTGCCGCCGCGATGATCGCCGCGCTGGCCGCGGGCGAGCCGGTGACGCTGGACCACGTCGACCAATTTGTCGACGGTGCGGCGGTGGCGCGGGCCGGCACCCTGACCTACGCCGCGCTGGCCGCGGCCGGCGACATGGTGTCGGTGACCACCGTCGACGAGGGCGCGGTGTGCACCGCGATGCTCGACCTGTACCAGAACGAGGGCATCATCGCCGAGCCGGCCGGGGCGCTGTCGGTCGCCGGGCTGCTGGAATCCGACGTCGAGCCCGGATCCACCGTGGTGTGTTTGATCTCCGGGGGCAACAATGACGTCTCCCGCTACGGGGAGGTGCTGGAACGCTCCCTGGTGCACCTGGGGCTCAAGCACTATTTCCTGGTCGACTTCCCGCAGGAGCCCGGCGCGCTGCGCCGTTTCCTGGACGAGGTGCTCGGCCCCAACGACGACATCACGCTGTTCGAGTACGTCAAGCGCAACAACCGGGAGACCGGGGAGGCGCTGGTGGGCGTGCAGTTGGGGTCGGCCGCCGACCTCGACGGGCTGCTGGCGCGGATGGAGGTGTCCGGGGTGCACGTCGAGCGGCTGGAGCCGGGCTCCCCGCCTACCGCTATCTGCTGTAACGGCGTGGCTTTTGGCGTTGACTCTGCGCTGACCAGACACCCCACTCGCACTTCTGCCTGGTGGACGCAGAGTCAACTTGGCTGGGAGAGTGGTGACGTGGTGCGTGAGGCGTTTGGTGCGGAATTCGTCGGCGCCGAAGGCTTCCTGGACACCCCGACCTTCGGGTTACCGCCGCGGGTTGTCGCCTCCGCGTTGCGCGACCACCTGGACACCTGGGAGCGGGGACGGTTGACGGTGTGCGCGTTCGCGCAGCCGATGGCCGCCAGCCGCTCCGCCTATGCAGCGCTGATCGGGGTCGATGCGCGCCGGGTGGCGATGAGCAGCAGCGTCTCGTCGGCCCTCGGCGTGGTCGCGGCCTCGATACCGGACGGCAGCCGGGTGGCGACGCTGGCCGGCGAGTTCACCAGCGTCACCTTTCCGTTCGCCGCGCAAGCCCGGCGAGGCGTCACCGTCACCGAGCTG
>PPEA01000954.1 GCA_002967005.1 Mycobacterium talmoniae | reverse complement strand
ACCGAGCTGTCCGCGGTGGACGGGGCCGCGGTCGACGACCACGGCGACGCCCTGGCCCGGCTGCGGTGCGGTGGACCGAGATCGACGTCGCCGCCGAGCTGATCGGCCACGCCTGCGACCGGCTCGCTGAGTTGGCCGACGCCCCGCTCGGTGCGCCGGCGGATAGCGCCGACGGCTTGGCGCTGGGTTGGGCCGAGGCGCCGCAGGGCGAAGTGCTCTACGGGCTGGAGGTCCGCGACGGGGTGATCGGACGTTGCTTCGCCCGGTCGGCCTCACTGCACAACATGCTGTTGTTTCACGATGTGTTCGGCGGTGACGTCTTCACCGACTTCCCGTTCATCGAGGCCAGTTTCGGGTTGTGCTACGGCGGGGTGGCGATGTAGATGCCGTGGGTGTTTCGGGGGCTGCGCAACGGGATCCTCACGGCCCGGTGGCCTAACCGCGCCGACGACTATTTCGACGAGTTCCCGGCGGCGGTGGGTGTGCTCGGCGACCCTGCATCCCCGGTGCCCGCCGTGGTCGGCGAAGCGGCCGCGGCGTGTCCCACGGCCGCGATCTCCGTCGCACCACGCCCGCGGCTGGACCGCGGGCGCTGCATCCTGTGTGGTCGCTGCGTTGAGCGCGCACCCGACTGGTTTGCGTGGGAATCCGGATCGGGCACCGCAGCACTGACCCAGGCGGCGTTGGTGGTGGGCGACGTCGAAGAAACCGACCAGGCGCTGGCCGAACTGCGGGCCAGCCTGGCCAGCCGGGTGCGCCGGCTGCGGCGCTCGGTGCACCTGCGTCACATCGACACCGGATCCGACGGCAGCGACGAATGGGAGATCCAAGCCCTGACCAACCCGGTCTACGACCTGCACCGGCTGGGCATCTTCTTTACCGCCAGCCCCCGCCACGCCGATATCCTGCTGGTTACCGGCATCGGCGCGACCGGCATGGTTGAGCCGTTGCGCCGCACGCTCGATGCCATGCCGGTGCCCACCGTCGTGATCGCCGTCGGCACCGACGCCGTCAGCGGCGGGCTGATCGGCGGCGGCTACACCGGCGGAGTCGGGATCGCCGACCTGGTGCCGGTGGACGTGTGGGTGCCCGGAGCGCCCGCCTCGCCGTTCAGCGTGCTGCACGGCATTCTGCTGGCACTGGGCCGGTTCCCGGTGACTGGCCAGGGGAGCGCCCGGTGATCGCCGCCGGGCTGGCCCTGACCGCCGCGGCGGCGCTGCTTGGCTGGTGGGCCG
>PPEA01000953.1 GCA_002967005.1 Mycobacterium talmoniae | reverse complement strand
GGCCTGGCACCCGGCTCGGGCTGGCCGGCAACGCGCCGCCACCGGCGGTGGCGATGGCCGTCGCGCAACGCAGCGGGGCCAACCCAGCGGTGATGGGCCACATCCTGTTCGGCCCGGCACCGGATTCCGACACCGGCCTGCTGCAGCTTGCTCATGACCTCGACGACATCGAAAGGCAGGTCAGCCACTCGTGACACAGACTTCCCCGGCCGGTGCCCAGGCCCAGGCGGGCGAGACGGCGCGCACCGCGCTGCTGGCGTTACGCGCCGAAATCGCCAAAGTGGTGGTCGGACAGGACGCCGCCATCAGCGGGCTGGTGGTCGCCCTGCTGTGCCGTGGCCACGTGCTGCTCGAAGGCGTTCCCGGGGTGGCCAAGACGCTGCTGGTGCGCGCCTTGGCCGCCGCCCTGCACCTGGAGTTCAAGCGGGTGCAGTTCACCCCGGACCTGATGCCCGGTGACATCACC
Organism: Mycobacterium talmoniae; assembly: GCA_002967005.1. Taxonomy (GTDB): domain Bacteria; phylum Actinomycetota; class Actinomycetes; order Mycobacteriales; family Mycobacteriaceae; genus Mycobacterium; species Mycobacterium talmoniae. Next base: position 772 of record PPEA01000953.1, on the reverse strand, counting down.
GGTTCGCTGGTCTACGACACCCGCACCGCCGCGTTCGAGTTCCGGGCCGGCCCGGTGTTCACCAATCTGATGCTGGCCGACGAGATCAACCGCACCCCGCCGAAAACCCAAGCCGCGCTGCTGGAAGCGATGGAAGAGCGGCAGATCAGCGTGGACGGCGAGGCCAAGCCGCTGCCGGACCCGTTCATCGTGGCCGCAACGCAGAACCCGATCGAATACGAGGGCACCTACCAGTTGCCGGAGGCGCAGTTGGATCGGTTCCTGCTCAAGCTCAACGTGCCCCTGCCGTCGCGGGACTCCGAGATCGCCATCCTGGCCAAGCATGCGCACGGCTTCGATCCCCGCGACCTGTCCGCGATCGCCCCGGTGGCCGGGCCCACCGAGTTGGCGGCCGCCCGGGCGGCGGTGCAGCAGGTGCGTGTCGCCGACGAGGTACTGGCCTACACCGTGGACCTGGTGGCGGCGACCCGCAACTCCCCGGCCCTGCAGTTGGGTGTCTCACCGCGCGGCGCGACCGCCCTGCTGGCCACGGCCCGGTCCTGGGCGTGGCTGTCCGGGCGTAACTACGTCACCCCGGACGACATCAAGGCCATGGCCCGCCACGCCGGAGTGGCCCCCATCCCGGCTGGTCGGGTGCCAGCGAAGGCCAGATGCGGTTAAGCCGCTCCGGTAACCGCCAACTCAACGCCGCAATCCACCGCATCGCCCTCACCCAGATCCGCATGCAAGCCAGTGAGGGCCACACGGTTTTCCAGCCGCGGCAGCGGCGGGT
>PPEA01000952.1 GCA_002967005.1 Mycobacterium talmoniae | reverse complement strand
CGCGTTGCCCGCCGACTGGGCGGCGGCGGCGGTTTGGGCGGCCCAGCCCGGCCGGGTTGGTGGTTTGCGGCGGGTTGGTGAAGGGCGTCAGCGTTCGACGCGGTCGACGACGATGTGGCATAGCCGTACATCGCTGCGACATCCTGCGCCCACATCTGTTCGTACTCGGCTTCGGTGACCGCGATCGCCGGGCTGTTCTGCCCGAAGAAATTGCTGGCAACCAGCGCCGTCAGCTGGGTGCGGTTGGCCGCGATCAGCGGTGGCGGCACCATCATCGCGAACGCCGTTTGGTAGGCGTTTGCGGCGGTCTTGGCCTGGGCGCCGGTCTGCTCGGCGTGCACGGCGGTGTTGTGCATCCACGCGACGTAGGGCGTGATGGCATTCGCCATCACCAGTGATGACGGACCTTGCCAGCCGTCGGTCGTCAGCCCGGCGATCACCGAGCCGTAGGCGGCCGCAGATGAGTGCAGCTCGGTGGCGAGTTGGTCCCAGGCCGCCGCAGCCGCCAGCATCGGTGCCGACCCCGGACCGGTATACATCCGGGCCGAGTTGATCTCTGGGGGAAGTGCCGCGAAATCCATGCTAAATACCCTTCTCGGTTGGCGATGATGTAGTTCGGTTCTGGTTATCCAGCGGCCGGTGATCGCACGATCAGCGGTTTGCTCTTGGCGCGGGGAGCGTCATAGCCCTGCCGGGACAGCGTCCCCAAGACCGACTGGCTGAACGCACTCCCAGGTACCGGTGGCAGGTCCGCCGCGGCAGCCGGGGCGGCGGCGGTGCCAGGGGCCGGCAGAGTAAATGCCATGGGCCGGATCTCCGGCGCGGCGGTGGCCCAGTTCGGCGGCACCGAAAGAGACCCGACCGGGGTGGCCCGACCCATTGCGGCCGACACCCCCGGCACCATCGACCCGCCGAATCTCACCGGACCGGTCGACACCAGGCGTTCGCCGAGTGCGGGGGCCGTGTTCGCCTCTTGGGCGGCCTGAAACGCCAGCCGTGCGTTCAGGATGGCCATACCGCGCCCGGACGTCGCGGCGTTGGTGAACGAGAGGACCGTGTTCACCTCGTTGGGGACACGCTCCAGGATGTCCAGCAACGTCGGAGACGAGGTCGGGGGCGCGGTGGGTGCGGCCAGTTGCTGGAGCGCCGCCGGAGCCATGGACAGCACATGCGGGACGGACGTCGGCTGAGTGGCGGACGCATTGCCGGCCGCTTGGGCGACCGCCGTCGACTGGGCGACGAGCCCGGCCGGATTGGTGGTGTGCGGCGGCTCGCT
>PPEA01000951.1 GCA_002967005.1 Mycobacterium talmoniae | reverse complement strand
ATCAGCGACGCGGTCTCGTCGCCACCCGCCGGCTTTCCAACACGGCCCCGAAACCGGCGGCGGTGCTGGGGCCGACCGCGCCGGTGTGCTCCACCGCGGCCGCGGTCACCCCCGTTGTCCACCACCCACAGCGCGATCAGACTCCAGCCCTGGTGGATTCGGTCCCGCAGCAGCTGCAGCCGCACCTCGATCGGGCATCCGGCAGCGCCGCCAGCTGCGCGGCTTCAGGTGGGCGGCGCCGCGGCGGCCGCGTACGCCTCGGTGTCGGTTTTCAGGTGCCGCAGCGTGGTCAACGCCCGGGTCACCCACGTCGCCCCGGGCCGCCGGCACCGGCAGGCTTCCCGCCGAGCGGGGCCGGCCCAACGGGAACAGGTCGTGGGGATGCCCGCCGAGGGCCCGTTCGGTCAGGGCGTGTTCATCCCAGCCGGGCAGCTGGCCGGCCACCACCGCGCTGGTGGACACCCCGATGTAGGGGCGGTGACCGAACACCGCGATACCTCGGCTCTCCCATTCCGTGGCGACCACCCCGTGCAGCGCCAATACCTGCGCCACTTCCCGGCTGGCGCTCCGCAGCCCGGCCAACTGCACATCCAGGGTCATCGGGGTCAGCGGACCCGCCAGCGCGTCGGCCAACGTGGTGGCGCTGAACACCGGAAACCGCGGATCGATGCGGTCGTCGAACTCCCCCTCCAGCCCGTCCGGCGCCGCGCAGTGCAGCGTGGCGCGTCGCACGGCTCCCAGCCCGGCGCGGTTTCCACCGGCATCGGCAGGTGGCCGGACACCTCGGTGGCCCCGGCGACGTCCAGGCGGCGGCCGGTCAGCCCGCGGACGGTGTCGGCGACCGCATCGGTGGCCGGCCAACCGCATTCGAAGGTCCAGTCGTCCTGCAGCGCCGCCATATCCAGCTCCGGCATGGGGTGCGGCCAGCTGGCGATGCGGTGGGTGTGCGGCTGCCGGGTGGCGGTGCGCAGCAGCCGGTGCGCGGTCGTCATGTCGACGGTGTCCGGTGTCGCGAGTTCGACGAGCCCGGTCCGGTCGGTGCCCACCGCCTGCACCAGGAACCGGACCAGGTCGTCGAAGTGCAGCAGCCGCATCGTCTGCGGGGACATCTTGGCCCGCAGCAGGCTGGCGACGGTGCGACACACCACCCAGTCGAGCTGCCGCCCCACCAGCGGCGCCACCCGGACGATCAGGCTCGGCGCCCACGCCGACGCCACCAATTGTTCGGCGTGGCGGTACAGCTCCGGTTGGCCGGCGGCGTGGGACACGAACAGCAGCCGCGCGCCGGC
>PPEA01000950.1 GCA_002967005.1 Mycobacterium talmoniae | reverse complement strand
TCGGGCAGGCCGGCGACCTGCCGCAGCCCGGCGGCGATCCCCTCGATGCGGCTGCGGGTTCAGCGCCAACCGGTCCAGCAGTGCCTCGGCGGTGCCGGCGGCCCGCGCGGCATCCAAGTCGGCGGCGTTGGCGGTCAGGATCGCCTCCGCGTGGGCCAGCAGCGCATCCGCGGCGGCGTGCAGGGCGTGGTCTTTGGTCGCGGTCGGCAGCGTGGCCAGCACCCGGGCGGCGGTCCGGGCCCGGCGGGCCGCGTCGTGCACCTGCTGACGCAAATCGGGGCGTGAGGGCGCTTGCAGACTCATCACCCCAGCGTATCGGGCGTCTCCGGGTTCATTCGAGGTGGTGTCGACCACCCATCGATATATGCTAGTTCATCGAATGGCATATATCGGTGGGGGTGTTGCTGATGACAAAGCGCTTGATCGACCTCGACGACGATCTGTTGGCAGCCGCACAGGCCGAGCTCAAGACGACTGGGGTATCCGACACCGTGCGCACCGCCTTACGGCACGCCGCCGCGACCTCCGCTCGCGCACGGCAGATCGCTTGGTTACAAAGCGGCGGCTTGTCGGAGATGGTCGACCCGGATCGGCAGGCCGACGTGTGGCGCTGATCGCCCGATATCTCATCGACACCAGCGCGGCCGCGCGCATGACGCATCCCGAGGTTGCGTCGCGGCTCGCCCCGCTGATCGAGGGCGGCGTGGTCGCCACCACCGCTCAACTCGACGCCGAGGCGCTCTCCAGTGCCCGCAGTCCGGCGGACTACGCACAGCTTTGGTCCGATCGCCGCCTGGCCTACGAGTATCTGCCGACCAACGACGAACACTGGCGGACCGCGTTGGACGCGCGGCGTCAATTGGCCCGGACCGGCCGACACCGCGCTGTCGGCATGACCGACCTGTTGATCGCCACACTCGCCGACGCCCATGCCGTGACACTGATCCACTACGACTCCGACTTCGACATCGCCGCCGAGGTGCTGCCGTTTCGGCATCGGTGGGTAGTAGAGCGCGGCACTCTCGGCGATCGCGGCTAACGCGGTTGCGGCGGCGACCCGAGTACGCGGGCCGGCTGACCGGCCCCACACCCCACATCAAGACCCTTGATATATATCAGGATGCTTGATATCAAGGGACCATGGCAGCAACCCAAGATGTGGAGTTCTTCGATTCGATCTATCGGGGCGAGGTGGCCGGGCGCACCGGGGTGCGGCCGCCGTGGAGCATCGGCGAGCCGCAGCCCGATATCGCCGCGCCTGCTCGCCCAGGGCCATCCGCGACGGCAGCCT
>PPEA01000095.1 GCA_002967005.1 Mycobacterium talmoniae | reverse complement strand
CTGGTGGCCGCCATATTGCGCCACACCTTGGCCCGGCCCCGGGCCCGCAGCACCGGCGCGGCCACCGAGCGGGGCAGCGACGCCCGCAGCGGCGGCAGCCCGGCGGCCTCGGCGATGCCGCGGTAGATTCCGCGCAGCCCGATCGTCGTCGGCGCGGTCAGGTGGAAGGTGCGCCCGTCTGCGCCCTCGGCGTGCAGCAGCGCGACCAGCGCGTCGAGACGTAGTCGACCGGGACCACGTTGGTGCGCCCGGTGTCGGGCAGCGCCATCGGCGTGAACCGGGGCAACACCGCCAGCTTGGCCAGCACCGGAAAGAAGTAGTAGGGGCCGTCGACCTTGTCCATCTCCCCGGTGCGTGAATCGCCCACCACCACCGCCGGCCGGTAGACCCGGTAGCGCAGCCCCGGCGTCGACCGCACCAGCAGCTCGGCCTCGAACTTGGTCTGGTGATACGGCGTCGGCAGCCGCTGGCCGACGTCGAAGTCGTCCTCGGTGTATTCGCCGGGGAAGTCGCCGGCGACCGCGATCGACGACACGTGGTGCAACGTCGCGTCCAGGCGGCGGGCCAGCGCGATCACCGCGCGGGTGCCGTCCACGTTGGCCGCGCGCTGCTCGGCCTCACCGGCGGTGATGTCGTAGATCGCCGCGCAGTGCACGACGTGGCCGACCGCCCCCAGCTCGGTGATCACCGCGTCGGTCAACCCGAGATCGGGGGCGGTGAGGTCCCCGACCAGCGGTTTCGCCCGGTCACCCCAGCTCGCGGCCAGCCGCTCGAAGCGGCCCAGGGAGTCGCGGCGGACCAGGACCCACACCTCGGCGTCGGGACGCGTGGCCAACAGCTGGGACACCACTCGGCGACCAATAAACCCGGTACCGCCGGTAACGACATAGCGCATGCGAGTCATCGTGGCCCCTGGCCGGGCCTACGTCAACACGGTGTGACGTAGTAGTCGGTTAATTGAAGCTGCGGATACCGTCCCAGTCCACCAGCGTCCAGCCGGTGGCCGGGCTGCCGGTGATCACCACCCGCCCGACATTGGGCAGCGGGTGGTCGCTGAGCAGGCTGTCCTTGGGGTTCTTGACGTTCATCAGGGTCCAGACCATGATCGCCGCGCCGTGGGCGAACGCCACCGGCTTGGCGTCCCCGCTGGCGTAGATCTTCTGGACGGCGGCGCCGAACTGGTCGTTGAACGCGTTGCCGTCGATCGAGCCCGGGATCGCGTTGGCGCGGTCGCCGCGCAACCACTGCTTGGGCGCCAGCAGATAGGTCGAGTCGGCCCGCGCCGACGGGCCGCCGTCATACCAGCCGGCGTCGATCTCCCGCAGCCCCGGCAGCACCTCCACCCGGCGACCCAGCTCATGCGCCAGCGGCGCGGCGGTCTGCTGGGCCCGTGCCATCGAGGAGGCGTAGACGCCGTCGTACCCGTTGCGGCTGAGCTGATGGGCGATCTGGTCGGCCTGCTTTTTGCCCTCCGGGGTCAGGCCCGGACCGGGCATGTCGGTGTCGATGATGCCGTCGGCGTTGGCTTCCGACTGCGCGTGCCGGATGAAGGTCAAGGTGATGGTCCGCACGTGCGGGGTGCCGCTGCAGGCGGCGAGGAAGATCGCCGCGGCGACGATCGCCGCCGCTTTCCAGGTGACGGTCCGGTTGGGCATGGCGATAGCCTGCCTTGCCGGCGACGCCCGCGGGGCGGATTCGTTTCGGTTGGGGCGAATTTGTGACGGCGGTAACCCTGCGGCCCGCGCCGGTGGTGGAATGGGCCTCGTCACGTGGATGCCATCGCAAAGGAGACCCCATGCCGATCGATCCCACCGCCATCGGCGCCACCACCGAACCGACGCTGTTCGAGTGGACCGACCGGGACACCATGCTCTACGCGCTCGGGGTGGGCGCCGGAACCGAAGACCTCGCCTACACCACCGACAACAGCCACGGGATCGCCCAGCAGGTGCTGCCCACCTATGCGGTGATCTGCTGCATGGGCTTTGCGGCGGCCGCCAAGATCGGGGACTTCGACTTCAGCCAGCTGCTGCACGGCTCGCAGCAGATCCGGTTGTTCGCGCCGCTGCCGCCGGCCGGTCGGCTGAGCGTGGTCGCCGAGGTGGCCGACATTCAGGACAAGGGGGAGGGCAAAAACGCGATCGTCATGCTGCGCGCCCGCGGCACCGACCCCACCACCCAGGACGTGATCGCCGAAACCTTGACCACGGCGGTGATCCGCGGCGCCGGGGCTTCGGGGAGCGCCGGGGCAGCGGCCGGCCGCGCCGGAGATCCCGGAGCGCGACCCCGACGCGCGGGTCGCCTACCCCACCCGCGACGACCAGGCGCGCTCTACCGGCTCTCCGGCGACCGCAACCCGGCTGCCACAGCCGACCCGTGGTTCGCCCAGACCCTGGCCGGTTTCCCCAAGCCGATCCTGCACGGGTTGTGCAGCTACGGCTTCGCCGGCCGCGCTGTTCGCTCGCCGAGTTGGCCGGCGGTGAGGCCGCCAAGATCACCAGCATCGCGGCGCGTTTCAGCGCGCCGGTGTTCCCCGGCGAGACGCTGACCACGTCGATCTGGCGCACCGAGCCGGGCCGGGCGGTGTTCCGCACCGAGGCCGCCGCGCCCGACGGCACCGGGGCGCGGGTGGTGCTCGACGACGGCGCGGTGGAGTACCGGGACTAAACTCCGGGGCGGGCGCCGAGCTGGTCGGCCAGCCGCGCGGTGAACTCGCGGACCCGCGCGGGACTGTCCAGCGCGTAGCGGGCCGCGGTGGCGCGGTCCCCGTCGTCGGTGTGGCGGACCACGATTGGAATGCCGTCGCGCGGATCGTGTCGAAGGCGTCCTCGTCGGTGATGTCGTCGCCGAGATACATCGGCACCAACGGGCCCGCGGCGACGCGCTCGATGATCCAGCGCAGCGTTTTGCCCTTGTCCCAGTCGATATCCGGGCGCAGCTCGATCACTTCCCGGCCGGTGGTCACCCGAAGCGCGTACCGCCGACCGGCGGCGCGCACCGCCGCGGCCACCGCGCCGACGTGTTCGCGGGCCGCGTTGCGGTAATGCACGGCAACCGCAAAACGCTTGTGTTCCACCGCAACACCGGCGATGTCGCCGAGTTGGGTGCGCAGCTGGTCGGCGGCCTCGGCCAGCACCGGGATGGCGGCCGCCGCGGCGTCGTTCTGGTGGTGCGCGCCGTCCGGCCCGATCAGCTCGAAGCCGTGGCTGCCCGCATACCAGATCCCGGGCACCCCGATGCGCTCACGGACGCGGCGAGGTCGCGGCCGCTGAGCACCGCGACCGGGCAGTGGGCGGCCAACCGCTGCAGTGCCTCGCCGGCGCCGTCGGTCAGCCGCGCCGCGTCGGGGTCGTCGACGATGTCGGACAGGGTTCCGTCGAAGTCGAAGAACACCGCGGGCCGCTGGACACCCTCCGCCTCGTCCAGCAGCGCGGAGGTGGCATCGGGAAGCACCGACATGCGCTGGTCGCCGGTGCGCACGACGACCTCGCTCAGCTCGGTGACCACCACATCGGCGCCCCGGCCGCGCAGCGCGTCAGCGTGCCGTCCGGTCGCGTCGAGGCCGATCACCAGGGCGAAACCGCCGTCGCGTGCCGCGGTAATGGCGTCCTCGGCGGGCGCGATCACCACGCAGCGGCCCGGCCGCGCGCCCACCCGCTGGGCCGCCTTGGCCAACACCGCGGCGTCGGTCGATCCGTCGACGCGGACCTCGAACAGGTCCGAAAGTCCCACGGCGGCCAGCACATCGGCGCTAGCGCGGTGCGACGAGAACACCGCGGCACCGACGCCGACGTCCCGCAGCTGGCGCACCAGCGCCACCGTCGAATCCGACACCGGCGCCCCGGTCACCACGGCGTCGAGGTCGAACAGCACCGCGTCGTGGCGGCGCGGGTCGATGGTGACCGGCACGGTGGTCGCCCCTTTCCGTCTGGTTCTTCAACCTACGGTAGCTATGACGGCGCCGCAGCAAACGGCGCGCGCCGCCGATCCGGCGTCGTACCGTGGTAGCGGTAGCGGTCTGATCGCCGGAGAACCGGAGAAGGAGAACGAGATGTCCGCCCCGGTCACGCATCACGGCATCCTGGTCGGTGTCGACGGATCCCCGTCCTCGGCCGCGGCGGTGGACTGGGCGGCGCGGGACGCCGCGATGCGCGGTGCGTCGCTGGCGTTGGTGCACATCCTGGCCCCGCCGGTGGTGATGACCTTCCCCGAGACCCCGATGCCGCCCGGCTACGCCGAATGGCAAGAAGAGCAGGGGCAGCGGCACATTCGCGATGCGCTCGAACTCGTGCGGGGCCGTACCGGGCCGGCCGGGCCGCTGCAGGTCAGCGGCGAGACCATGATCGGATCGACGGTGCCCACCCTGGTCGAGTTGAGCACGCAGGCCACCATGATCGTGGTCGGCTGCCGCGGTCACGGTCGGTTGCGGCGCAGCCTGCTGGGTTCGGTCAGCTCCTCGCTGGTCCGGCACGCGCACTGCCCGGTCGCGGTCATCCACGACTGGGAGGATCCGCTGGCGCCCGACCCCGGCCAGGCCCCGGTGGTCGTCGGGATCGACGGGTCACCGGTGTCGGAGGCCGCGACGGCGCTGGCGTTCGAGGAAGCCTCGTTCCGGGGGGTGGAGCTGGTGGCGGTGTATGCCTGGCACGACGTCAGTGTGTTCGAGTTTCCCGGAGCCGACGTCGCGGCCATGCAGGCCGACGGCGAGCTGGTGCTCGCGGAGCGGTTGGCGGGCTGGCAGGAGCGCTACCCCGACGTCAGCGTGCGGCGGGTGGTGGCTTGTGATCGGCCGGCCGACCAATTGATCGAGCAATCCCAGTCCGCCCAGCTGGTGGTGGTCGGCAGTCACGGTCGCGGCGGTTTCACCGGGATGTTGCTGGGCTCGGTCAGCACGGCGGTGGTGCAGTCGGCGCGGGTGCCGGTGATCGTCGCCCGCCCGTAACGCCGCTACCGCGTCGCGGTCTGGGCGGTCGGTGCCACGACGGGTAACACGAACTCGGTCAACATCGCTCGTTCGTCGTTGGCGTCGCGGCCCGGGAAACTCAACAGCGAGGTCATCACCCGCACAATCCAGCGGGCCCGGCGTTCGACGGCCTCGGGGGGATCGGCGTCCCACGGCCACAGCGAGGTCAGAAACGCCGCGACCATCGCGGTGATGCCCTCGGACCGGTCGGCCATCTCGGCGCCGATCGGCGGCCCGGACGGGGCGAACCACGACGCTAGCGGCGGGCTTTGCCGCACCAGGGCCAACGCCCGGGTGATGCCGGTGATCAGGCGTTGGTGCGGATCGGTGATATCGGCCAGGCTGTCGGCCACCCGGCGATACACCGATTCGGCCTCCCGGTGCACATACGCGGTGTGCAGGGCGTGCCGGTTCTCGAAGTACCGATACAGGGTGGCGCGGGAACATCCTGCGGCCCTGGCGATCTCACGCATGCCGACGGTGCCGGGGTCGTGCTGGGCGAACAGCTCGCCGGCGGCGTCCAAGACGCGGGCGATCACCGCCGACGCGTCATGAGACACTTGCGCGCACATGTCTCACATATTACAGTGCCGATAAATTAACGATTTTCTCAGCTGAAGCACATGGTGGATTAAGTCATTCGCACTGCGGACGGAGATGCGATGCGCAACCAGCTAGCCCGATTCCGGGGGCCCACGATCCTCCTCGCCACCGCCGTCGCCGGCGTGATCGCGGTGGCCCCCGGTGACGCCGTCGGTGCGGCCCGGCCAGCTGCCCGACATCCGGCTCACCGCCGACGACGCCTCCTGGCAGCCGGCGCTGGATCAGCTGCTGGACGCCATGCAGCAGGCGGTGGCGCAGGATTCGGCGCTGCCCTTCGCGACACCGGACAGCGCCGCCACGTTGATGACGAGCCTGCAGAACACCAATTACGAACTGCTGATGGCCGGCATCTCGCGGGTCACCGAGTTGTTCAACGGGTGGTTTTTCCAATCGCCGGAGGTGGTCGGTGGCGACGCCGCCGATCCCCGCCAGTACTTCCAGTTCTTCACCCCCGACATCTACTACCACGCGACCGCCGGCCTGGCGCCCGGCGCAACCTACGAACTCACCGGCACCGTCGGCGGCGGGACCGAGGCGCTCGCCATCGCCACCGAAGAGATCACCGGGTCGACGGCGGTGAGCAAGAGCAGTTTGGAACTCGGCCACAATTTGGTGGTCAACCCCAACGGCACGTTCACCGTCTACATTGGGCCCACCGATCCCAGCGGCGCGGTCAACTACCTCAACGACACCGACGCCACCGCCCAAGGTGACGCCTCGCTGCTGATCCGGGACATGCTGGGCAACTCGGCGCAGGGCCCCACCAACGTCAGCATCCACTGCGTGGCCGACTGTCCGGCGTTCTTTGCCATCCCCAGTACGGGGCTGTTCCCCGGGGCGGGGGACTCCGCCGCCGACGCGGCGGGGACCTCGGGCACCCAGATCACCTCGCTCGACTCGTTGTTGACCACGCTGTTCACCGCGTTCGCCAACATCGTCGGACCGTTCAACTCCGAGAACATGGGGCTGGCCCAAATCGCGGGGATCGAGCTCCCGGCCAACACCATGGGCGCGCTGACACCGGAAACCAGTTTGTTCGCCACCGGCCTGCCGAGCGCGGACGTCTCGGCGGGCAACTTCGACCTGGATCCGGGCCAGGCGCTGATCGTGAAGGTGCCCGATGTGGCGGCCGGCTACAGCGGGATCGAGCTGATGAACGTCTACGGCGCCGGGCTGCCGTCCACCTTGGCGCAGACCACCCTCAACAACACCCAGGCGTTCCACGACGCCGACGGCTACACCTACTACGTGGTCAGCGCCACCAACCCGGGGGTGGCCAACTGGCTGGACAGCAGCGGCGTCACCCGCGGTGAGATCTTCGCCCGGTTCGAAAACCTGCCCGACGGCACCGACCCGACCGGCCTGCCGGTGACCACCCAGGTGGTGCCGGTGGACGAGGTGAGCCACTACCTGCCCGCCGACACCCCCACCGTCAGCCCGGAGGAATACGCCGCGGACATGGCGCAGCGGGTGTTCTCCTACGACTACGCCCTGGATGTGTCGCGCGAACACGCCCAACCCGACTGGGTGATCCAGCAACTGCTGCTGCACGGCCTGCAGGGCCTGATGGGAACCGACAACTATGACGCGGTGTTCGGCAGCGAACCGGTCACCCCGTTGGCGCTGCGGTTCTCCGATGCGTTGAGCCCGGACTTCGGTGCCGTCCTGCACGACGTGCTCACCAACCCGGTCGGCAGCCTGGAGGCGGTCATCAACAATGTGCCGCTGCTCGCCAGCGACATCGGCTTGCCGATGGAGTTGGCCGTTGGCCAAACCGTGTTGTCGCTGCTGCTGCCCCAGCAGCTCGGCTCCCTGCTCGACAGTGTGCTGTTGGACCCGAACAGCGGGATCGTCGCCGGGCTGCTCAACGCCCGCGACGATCTGGCGACGGCGATCCTGACCGCCAACGGCGGTTTCCCCACCGAGCTGGGCGTGCAGGCGGCGCAGGAGTGGGCCAACATGGCCGAGTTGGTCTCCTCGACGCCGATCACCACGCTGGCCGATCTCGGCTCGCTGTTCAGCCTCGTCGATTTTCCCTGGTGAACCTACGCGGTGCGGATCCCGGTTCGATGCGGGTCTTCGCGGTCGGCGGGGAACAGCAGCACCTCGTCGCGGCTGAGCGCGGCCAGTCGCGCCACCGCCCGCCCGATGCCTTCGGCCAGCAGCTCGACGTCGGCGGCGCCGTCGTAATCGGCGGTAATCCCGAACACCAACTCGTCGGCATAGCTGAGCACCGCGACACCGGTGCGCAAGCGCAACGCGATCGGCGCGATCGGCAGCAGGCCCGCCACTTTGCCGCCCATGATCCGGAGCCGGTGGCGTGGTCCCGGGACGTTGGTGGCCAGCGTCACGATGCCGCGCTGCGGCAGCCGAGTCAGCAGCCGGATCGCCCACGAGGACAGCATGAACGGGACGACGTTGGCCGCCGACACCAACATATTGCCGGCCTGGCGCTGCCCGCTGCGTTTGGTTCTGGTCAACCGGGTGTGCACGGTGCGCAGTTGCTGCACCGGATCGTCGAGGTCGACCGGCAGATACGGCAACATGATCGAGATGCGATTGTCGGGCGTGTCCGGTGCCTCCGCCGAGCGTACCGACACCGGAACCAGCGTCCGCAATGAATCCGTGCGGGGCTGCTCGCCGCGGTGCAGCAGCACCGCACGGAAGCCCTCGGTAATCGCCGCCAGGACAACGTCGTTGATGGTGACATCGAACTTGCGGGACACGGTTTCGACCTCGGCCAACCGGACCCGGACCGCGCGGTAGCGGCGCATGGCGGTGACGGGGCCGGTCAGCGAGGATCCGCCCGCCGGCCGGAGCAAGCCGGTGGCGATTTCGGTGGCGCCGGCCATCGCTCGCGCGGCGGCATTGGTCACCG
>PPEA01000949.1 GCA_002967005.1 Mycobacterium talmoniae | reverse complement strand
CGCATCGTGCGGCGGCCAACCCGGCCGAAACCGGTGTTGCGCCGTCACCGCCGATGACACCGACCCCACCGACGCGGGTGGTGGGTCGCCAACGCCGACCAACTGTTGATCGTCGTCGCGCTGGCCGACCCGCCGCCGCGCAGCGGGCTGGTGGACCGGGCGCTGATCGCCGCCTACGCCGGCGGGCTTACCCCGATCCTGTGCCTGACCAAAACCGACCTGGCCCCGCCGGAGCCGTTCGCCGAGCAGTTCACCGGCCTGGACCTCACCGTGGTCACCGCCGGCCGCGACGATCCGCTGGCGGCGGTGGCCGATCTGCTGGTCGGCCAGATCACCGTGTTGCTCGGGCATTCCGGGGTCGGCAAATCCACCTTGGTGAATCGCCTGGTGCCCGACGCCGGTCGGGCCACCGGTGACGTTTCCGGCGTCGGCAAGGGGCGGCATATCTCGACCCAGTCGGTGGCGCTGCCGCTGCGCGACGGCGGGTGGGTGATCGACACCCCGGGGGTCCGCTCGTTCGGGTTGGCCCACATCGAGCCCGACGATGTGCTGATGGCGTTCTCCGATCTGGCCGAGGCGATCGCCGAATGTCCGCGCGGCTGCGGGCATCTGGGCCCGCCGGCCGACCCGGAATGCGCGCTGGATACGCTCAGCGGCCCGGCCGCCCGGCGGGTGGCCGCGGCCCGGCGGCTGCTGGCCGCGTTGACCGAGGCCTAGGTCCCGTCTCCCCGCGAGCGTGCGTGTCCCCGGCCGACACGCCGCGTGAAACACCGATTCTGCGCACGCTCGGGCGCGCTCAGGGCCTGATGGCCAGCAGCGCTGGCGTGTGGCCCGGCCACGCGGCACTCATCTGATCAATCAGGGCGCGCGCTTCGGCGGCCGGGCCCATCGCCACGGCCCGTCGAAACGCGTTCGAGCGCGTCAGACTCCACAGCAGCCCCGCCAACGAACGCCGGTACCGGACAACGGCCGCCCGCTCGCCGTCGGCGGTGACGATCGCACCGTCACACCGCAACTGGTCGAGTCGAGCGCCGCGGGCAACGACCGTTATCTGGTGACCGCGTTGGCGAGTTGGAACGCGAAGGTACTGCCGATTCCACCGGGCCCGATGACGGCGATGCGCATGCGGCGATGCTACGCAGCGTCAGGAGCCTCGCCCTCGCGAGCGTGCGCAGAATCGGGGTTCTGCACGGCGTGTCGACCGGGGACACGCACGCTCGCGCGAGAAGTGCCGCGAGAGGACCGCCACTCCCGCACCGCGGCGATCGCGCTCTTGAGCCCGCGCCGGCGCCCG
>PPEA01000948.1 GCA_002967005.1 Mycobacterium talmoniae | reverse complement strand
CAACCGCACACCTTGCTGCATCCGTTGGTGGCCGGTGCGGGGCTGTGGCTGGGATCCTGGCCAGCGTCGCGGCGACGCTGCTGACCATTGGCGCCGCCGTGGTGCTGACTCGGTGGCTGATCGCCCGGCGCGCGGCGGCCTTCGCCCACCATGGCCATCCCGATCCGCGGGCGAACTGGGCAGTGCGGCTCGGCTGCCTGGCACCCCCCGTCTATGCCCTGGTGACAGCGCGGGTCATCGCGATCATCTTCGCCATTCCGGACGACCCGCCGAGCCGGTGGCTGCTGATCCTGGCGCTGCTGGCCTGTTTGCTGCCCCTGCTCGCGACGGTGTGGGCCCTGGTGTATCTCGTCGAGCTGGCGAAAACCGAAGACCACTACGCGCGGCTGCGCCAACCAATCTGGGTATGGTGGCTGGCGGCGCTGCTCGGCACCGCAACCTCGGCGTTCGCCACCCTGACCAGCTTTGCTCGTGACGCCCAGGGCATCGCGAACAACACCGTGGCGATGACGCTGGCGTATTTGCTGACCCTGGTCGCGACGGTCGCCGTCGCGCGGGTCTTCGAAGGATTCGAACGCCGCCCCGTCGAGCGGCCCGTGCACCGCTGGGTGGTGGTCGCCGACGCGGCGCCGGCCCCGGACATATCGGAACCAGGCGCTCCGGGTGAGTCGCTTGAGTCCGAGCAGCAGGAACCGGCAGCATAAGGGCCATGGCGTCGACCGATGGGGTCCTCACCGGGCACCCCTATGTGGTCGCGCACCGCGGCGCCTCGGTCGATTGGCCCGAACACACCCTGGCCGCCTACGACCTGGCATTGCAGGAGGGCGCCGACGGTGTCGAGTGCGATGTGCGGTTGACTCGCGACGGCCACCTGGTCTGTGTGCACGACCGGCGGGTCGACCGGACCTCGTCGGGCGCCGGGCTGGTCAGCGAGATGACCCTGGCGCAGTTGCGCGAGCTGGATTACGGCGGCTGGCACGACAGCCGGTTGCGCGACGGCCCGCCCGGCGACACCGGGCTGCTCACGTTGGATGCGCTGGTGTCGCTGGTGTTGGACTGGAACCGGCCGGTGAAGCTGTTCATCGAAACCAAGCATCCGGTCCGCTACGGCGGGCTGGTGGAAAGCAAGCTGCTGGCCCTGCTGCAGCGCTTCGGGATCGCGTCGCCGGCCTCCGCGGATCGGTCCCGGGCGGTGGTGATGTCGTTCTCCGCCGCCGCGGTGTGGCGCATCCGGCGCGCCGCAACGCTGCTGCCGCCGGTGCTGGCGCTGGCCGCCAAACGCGGTATCGGCGAACCAA
>PPEA01000947.1 GCA_002967005.1 Mycobacterium talmoniae | reverse complement strand
GCGCTGGGCGATCTCGTCCAGGCGCGCCGGCCCGTGCGCCCACAACACCAGCGGGGGTCGGCACTGCGGTTTGGTCCGCGCCCCGACACCCGCGAACGCGGCGAACGCCAGCACCGGCCATTCGTCGTCGTCCGGGGTGATCAACCGGCCGCCGCGGCGCGCCAGCAGCGCGAGATCTTCTGCGGCCCGGTCGATTCCGCTCCTGGCGCCGGCGTGTTGCGCGATCCCCGCATCGACCTGTCCGCACCGGACCCGCTCGGCAGCCTCCACCGGGCCGACCCGTTTGACCAGCGCGGCAAGCTCCGGACATGGCGGTTCGGCCACCCGCGACAGGTAGGCCCAGGCCAGGTCGGCGGCGCTCATCAGGACGCCTCCGGGTGGCGGAAGCTCAACGCGGTGGCCACCTCGTCGAATCCCGGGGAGATCCGACCGGCCAGGTCGGCCAGGGTCCACGCGACCCGCAGGGTGCGGTCGATGCCGCGGATAGACAGCAACCCGCGATCGACCGCGGTGCGCAGCGGCGTCATCGCCGCCTGGGTGAGCCCGAAGTTGCGCCGCAGCAGCGCGCCGCTGACCTCGGCATTGGTGCGGTATCCGTGCGGCTGCCAACGCTGGGCGGCGGCGTCGCGCGCCATCGCCACCCGGCGTCGCACCCGCAGCGTGGACTCCCCGTCCGTCGCGGCGAACGCGCCCGCCCGCACCGGATGCATCTGGATCCGTAGATCCACCCGGTCCAACAGCGGACCCGACAGCCGCCCCAGGTAGCGCCGCTTTTCCATCGGTTTGCACATGCAGTCGCGCGGGTCGGGCTGCGCGCACGGGCACAGGTTGGCGGCCAGCACCAGCTGGAACCGGGCCGGGTAGCACGCCACCCCGTCGCGGCGGGCGAGCCGGATCGTCCCGTCCTCCAACGGTGTTCGCAACGCCTCCAGCGCGCTGACCCGGATCTCGGCGCACTCGTCGAGAAACAACACCCCGCGGTGGGCCCGGCTCACCGCGCCCGGCCGCGCCATCCCGGAACCACCGCCGACCAACGCCGCCACCGTGGCGCTGTGATGCGGTGCGACGAACGGTGGCCGGGTGATCAACGGCGTGGTGTCCGACAGCAACCCGGCCACCGAGTGGATCGCCGTCACCTCCAGCGACTCGGTTTCGGTCAACGGCGGCAACAGACCCGGCAGGCGTTGGGCCAGCATTGTTTTGCCGACACCGGGTGGACCGGTCAGCATCAGGTGATGCGCCCCGGCCGCCGCCACTTCCACGGCGAACCGGGCCTGCGCCTGGCCCACCACGTCGGCCAGATCCGCCGTC
>PPEA01000946.1 GCA_002967005.1 Mycobacterium talmoniae | reverse complement strand
GACACCGACTACGTCGTGCTTGCCGCCCCGTTGACGGAGCAGACCCGCGGCATGATGAACGCCGACGCACTGGCCGCGCTGCCGCCGCGGGCCCGGCTGATCAACGTCGGCCGCGGCGAGCTGGTGCTCACCGACGCGCTGGTGGCGGCGCTGCAGACCGGACGCTGGCCGGGGCAGCACTCGACGTCGTCGACCCCGAACCGCTGCCGCCCGGCCATCCGCTGTGGACCGCCCCGAATGTGCGGCTGACCCCGCACAACAGCGGCGACGTGGCGGGTTGGACCGATCAACTGCAACAGCAGTTCATCGCCAACTTCCGACGCTATGTGTCCGGCCAGCCGCTGCACAACGTCGTCGACAAGCACCGCGGATACGCCCCGACCGGCTGAGGAGCCGTTATGACTGAACCCACTGATCTGACGGCGCTGCAGCTGATCGCCGCCTATACCTCCGGGGAACTGTCCCCGGTCGAGGCAACCGCCGCCGCGCTTTCGGTGATCGCCGAACGCGACGGCGAACTCAACGCGTTTTGCCTGGTCGACGAGGAGGCCGCGCTGGCGCAGGCCCGCAAGTCGGAGGCCCGGTGGGCCGGCAACTACACCAAGGGCCTGCTCGACGGCGTGCCGATCGCGATCAAAGACGTGTTCCGCACCGCCGGGTGGCCGACGCTGCGCGGCTCGCGGCTGACCGATCCCGCCGGGCCGTGGCCCGACGACACCCCGGCGGTGGACCAGATTCGTCGCGACGGGATGGTGATCATCGGCAAGACCACCACCCCGGAGTTGGCGTGGAAGGGCGTCACCGACAGTCCGCTGTGCGGGGTCACCCGCAACCCCGCCGATTCCAGCCGGACCGCGGGCGGCTCCTCCGGGGGCAGCGCGGCGGCGGTGGCCGCCGGGATGGCGCCGCTGTCGATCGGCACCGACGGCGGCGGAAGCATCCGGATTCCGGCGGCGTTTTGCGGCGTGGTGGGTTTCAAGCCCACCCACGGCCGGGTGCCGATGTATCCGATCAGCCCGTTCGGCCCGCTGGCCCACGCCGGGCCGATCAGCCGGACCGTCGAGGACACCGCGATGCTGATGGACATCATCGCGCTGCCGTCGCACCGCGATCCGACGTCGCTGCCGGCGACGTGGGCCACCTATCGCGGCGAAATCCACCGCGACGTCGTCGGATTGGATGTCGCGTACTCGCCGACGTTGGGCTATGCCGAGGTCGATCCGCAGGTCTCGGCGGCGGCCGCCGCCGCGGTCGCGCGCCGCTGGCCGACGCGGGCCGCTGAACGTGGTGGAAGCCGACCCGGGCTCGCCGACC
>PPEA01000945.1 GCA_002967005.1 Mycobacterium talmoniae | reverse complement strand
GGGTGGTGGCGGAAAACGCTGCGCGGCTGGCGGTTCCGCTGCTGGTTCAGCGCGGCATCGACCGCGGCATTCCGCCGCTGCTGGCCGGCGGATCGTCGCGGGAGCTGCTGCGGGTGGTCGCGGTGCTGTGCGTGGTGGTGGCCGTGCAGGCGCTGACCCGGATGTATTTCCTCAACCGGTCCGGACGCGTCGGCCAGCGGGTGCTGCTGGAGCTGCGCCGGCGGGTTTTTCGGCACTTCCAACGACTCGACGTGGCGTTTCATCACCGCTACACCTCGGGGCGGGTGGTGAGCCGGCTGACCAACGACGTGGAAGCCATCCAGGTCATGCTGGAAACCGGGTTCGAGGACCTGGTGACCGCCGTGCTCACCCTGGCCGGCACCGCGGTGCTGCTGGTGACGCTGGACTGGCGGCTGGGACTGATGTGCCTGGTGGCCTTCCCGATCCTGGTCGCGCTGACCGCATGGTTTCGTGCCGAGTCGGCCAAAACCTACCGCGAGGTGCGCGACGCCGCCGCGCTGGTGATCGTGCAGTTCGTCGAAACCATGACCGGGATCAAAGCCGTGCAGGCCTACCGGCGGGAGCCCCGCAACCAGCAGATTTTCGACGACATCGCCGACCGGTACCGGGCGGTGAACGAGAAGACGTTCACCCTGCTGGCGGTGTTCATGCCGGGGGTGAAGCTGATCGGCAACCTCACCACCGGGGTGGTGCTGCTGTACGGCGGCTGGCGGGTGCTGCACGGCCACATGACGATCGGTACCCTCACCGCGTTCCTGCTGTACCTGCGGATGTTCTTCGAACCGATGCAGGAAATCACCCAGTTTTTCAACACCTTCCAGTCCGCGTCCTCGGCGTTGGAGAAGCTGGCCGGGGTGCTCGCGCAGCGCCCCGCAGTCACCGATCCGGCAACCGCGGTGCCGCTGCCCAGCGCCGGCGGTGAGGTCGCGCTGCGCGACGTGCAGTTCGGCTACGTGCCGGATCGACCGGTGCTGCCGAGCCTGACGGCTGCGGATCCCGGCGGGCCAGACCGTCGCGCTGGTGGGCACCACCGGCGCCGGCAAGACCACCCTGGCCGCGCTGATCGCCCGCTTCTATGACCCGACCGCGGGAGCGGTGACGCTGGACGGCGTCGACCTGCGCGACGTCGCCCAGGCCGAGCTGCGCCGACACGTGGTGATGGTGACCCAGGAGAACTTCATGTTCGCCGGCACCGTCGCCGACAACATCCGATTCGGCCGGCCCGACGCCACCGACGCGCAGCTGCGGCACGCCGCCGAGGCGGTCGGCGCCGCGGAGTTGATCGCCGCGTTGCCCGAGG
>PPEA01000944.1 GCA_002967005.1 Mycobacterium talmoniae | reverse complement strand
CGCTCAGCGCCACCCCGCGCCGCTCCGGCGGGAAGATCCGGGTGATCATGGTCAGGGTTTGCGGGGTCAGCAGCGCGGCACCGACGCCCTGGACCACCCGCGCCGCGATCAGCATGCCGATGCTGCCCGACAGGCCGCACCACAGCGACGCCGCGGTGAACACGGCCAGCCCGAGCAGATACAGGTTCTTCGGGCCGAACCGATCCCCCAACCGGCCCGCGACCAGCAGCGGCACCGCATAGGACACCAGGTAGGCGCTGGTCACCCAGATCACCGCGTCGAACCCGACGTCCAGCGCCGTCATGATCTTGGGGTTGGCGACCGCGACGATGGTGGAGTCGACCAGGATCATGAAGAACCCGACCACCATCGCCCACAGCGCGGACCAGGGGTTCGCGGTCGCCGGGCGCGTCGCGGTGCTCATGCCCGCCACTGCCGCCGACCCGAACACCGGTGGTCAGCAAACCCGTGCAACCACATGACCTTGATATGTGCGGCTGCCGGCAAGGACCCCAAGGCCGCCATCCGAATCGCCGGCGCCGGGCTGGCGTCGCACGGCGGCGTCAGTTGGTAGGCCATCGATCAATCCGTCCCGCGCGGCTCCGGTCCGCTCCCCTCTGGCTATCTCCGGCCCGGACGATTCCGGGAAAAGCAATCCGCTGCGACGCTACGGACAGATCGGCCGCTGGACAACCCCGGCCCGCCGACCAGCGCGGTGAGCCGGGAACGTCCTCGGTTTGCGGGACGTTAGCCTGAAGGCACGGTATTCGGAGGGGAGGCGACCATGGGCGCCCGACGGAGCGGATCAACGCCGACTCGGCTACCCACTGCCGGCGACGAGCAACCCAGCACGGCGGCGCGGGCGCTGTCCCGCATCATCGAGCGCAGTTCGCGGGTGCAGCGCCCGGCGGTGCGGGCCTATGTGGACCGGCTGCGCAACAGCAACCCCGACGCCAGCCCGGCCGATATCGTCGCCAAATTGGAGAAGCACTACCTGCGCGCGGTGATGGCCAGCGGCGCCGCGGTGGGCCCGACGGCCGCCGTTGCCGCGGTCTCGGCGCTGCTGATCGGGTTGCAAATCGCCGCCGTCCACCGTGGGTTTCAGGGGCCGCTGCACAGCCTGATCAGCGACTATGTCGCCACCCCGAAGTCGGCCACGCTGCCCTGGGCCGGGTTGGGCCTGGCGCTGGTGGGGCTGACCAACCGGCGCCGCCTGGTGGCGCTGGGCCTGGCGGCCGGCCTGGACGCGGTGTTCGCCGCCGAGCGGGTGCTGCGCGGCGGTGCGCTGACCCTCGGCAACGGGCCGCTGATCGTGCTCACCG
>PPEA01000943.1 GCA_002967005.1 Mycobacterium talmoniae | reverse complement strand
GCCCGCGGAGGCGATCACGCCCGGGCCACCGCGTCGGGTTCGGTGTCCAGCAGCTTGGGCCCGGACGGGCCGTCGCTGTAGGACTGGATGACGTCGGGCGCCCGCATCAGCAGCTCCGGGATGTAGGCCGAGGTGCCCAGCACCCGCATCAGCCGCTTGGCCACCGCGGGCTTGTCGCGCAAGGGTGCGCAGGTACCAGTGCTGGCCGCTCATCGCCTCGCTGAGCCGGCGGTAGGCCAGCAGCCCGCCGTCGGGGTCCGGGGTGTCCGACAGCCAGTACAGCAGCGTGGGCAGCAGCACCGACTGCACCCGCCCGCGGCGCCCGCTCTGGTTGGTCAACGCGGCCAGGTGGGTCAGCGCGGTCTGCGGGGCCTGATAGCCGAACGCCTCGATCTGGCGTTCGGCGGCTTCGTGGCTTAGCCCTTGGGACAGGCCCAGATCCGCGCCGACCGCCTCCAACAGCGGTTGGTAGAACAGTTTGACGTGCAGCCGGGACACCCGCACGGTTTGGCGTTTGAGTTCCTCGCGCAGCACCCCCAGCGCGTCGTGGCGGCCGTCGGGGAGGACGTGCGCGGCGCGGGCCAGCCAGCGCAGCCCCTCATCGTCGTCGAACGCCGGCAGCATGTGGGTCCGCTTGAGCCGCTGCAACTGCAGCCGGTGTTCCAGCAGGCGCAGGAACTCGTAGGAGGCGGTCAGGTTGGCCGCGTCGTCGCGGCCGATGTAGCCGCCGGCGCCCAACGCCGCCAACGCATCCAGCGTGGACGCCACGTGCAGCGACTCGTCGCTGCGGCCGTGCACCAGCTGCAGCAGCTGCACCGCGAACTCCACGTCGCGCAGCCCGCCGGTGCCCAGTTTGAGTTCGCGGTCACGGACGTCGGCGGGCACCAGCTCCTCCACCCGGCGCCGCATCGCCTGCACGTCGGCGACGAACCCCTCACGCTCACAAGCGGTCCACACCATCGGCATCAACGCGTCCAGGTAGCCCCGGCCCAGCTCCTCATCCCCGACGGCCGGGCGGGCCTTCAGCAGCGCCTGGAACTCCCAGGTTTTCGCCCAGCGCTGGTAGTAGGCGATGTGCGAATCCAGGGTGCGCACCAGCTGCCCGTGCCGGCCCTCCGGGCGCAGCCCGGCGTCCACTTCGAAGAACGCCTCCGAGGCGATGCGCATCATCTCCCCGGCCACCCGGGTGCTCACCGCGTCGGCGTGCTCGGCGACGAAGATGACGTCGACGTCGGACACGTAGTTCAGTTCGCGGGCACCGCATTTGCCCATGGCGATCACCGCCAGCCGCGGCGCGGGCTGTCCACCGCACACCGCCGCGGC
>PPEA01000942.1 GCA_002967005.1 Mycobacterium talmoniae | reverse complement strand
CGTGGCCCTGTCGATCGACCACCCCGGCCGGGTGCGGGTCCGCATCGAAGGCGAACGTCGCGTTGGCGTTCCCGGCGAACCATGCCCGAGGCCCAGCCCGAAGACGATATCCGCGGCATCGGCGCCGCCCTGTACGCGCTGCTGGTCAACCGGTGGCCGTTGCCGGAGTCCGGGGCGCCCAGCGGACTGGCGCCCGCCGAGCGGGACAGCACCGGAAATCCCCGCGAGCCGCGCAACATCGACCCGGACATTCCGTTCCAGATTTCGGCGGCGGCGTCGCACGCCGTGCAATCCGACGGCGGGATCCGCAGCGCGTCAACGCTGCTGAACCTGCTGGAGCAGGCGACCGCGGTGGCCGACCGCACCGACCTGTTGACCCCGATCGACGAGTCCGAGCCCCCACCGGATCAGCGACGCGGGGCCCCACTCGATGCGGCGGCTCGGGAACGGCGCCGCCGCGGCCTGATGATCGGGATCGGGGTGGGTGCGGTCATCCTGGTGGTGGCCCTGGTGGTGCTGGTATCGGTGCTCAAAAGCATGTTCGGCGATGTGGGCAGCGGCTTCCGCAAGGACCAGCTGGGGCTCAACAGCCCGTCGGCCGCGGAGTCGTCGGAGTCGGCCGAACCGACCAGTGCCTCCGGGCCGGGCAGCACCGTCAAACCGGTGCGGGCGACCGTGGTTCCGGAAGGACCCGACGCCGACAACCCCGGGCAGGCCGACAAGGCGATCGACGGCAACCCCGCCACCGCCTGGCCCACCGACACCTACCACGATCCGGTCCCGTTCCCGAGCTTCAAGAAGGGTGTCGGCTTGCTACTGCAGTTGCCGAAACCCACCGAGGTCAAAACCGTCACCATCACCGTGCCCAGCACCGGCACCAAGGTGGAGCTGTTCACCTCGACCAAGATGGACAACAAATCGAAGCTGACTTCCACACCGCAGTCGCTGCGGCCCGGCCCCAACAAAATCGAGGTCAACGCCACTTCCTCGACGTCCACGCTGCTGGTGTGGATCTCCACGCTGGGCACTACCAACGGCGAAAGCCGCACCGAGATCTCCGAGATCACCATCCAGGGCACCACCTAGCGGTTGCGGGGTGAAGTGCCGGCCCGGCCCCGGGTGGCTAGGGTCCGGCCATGAAATGCCAAGGACCCCAACGCAGCGACAGTGAGCTGCTGGCCGCTCATGTCGCCGGGGACCGCTACGCCTTCGAAGAACTGTTCAACCGGCACCGGCGGCGGCTGCACCGGCTGGCGCGGCTGACCAGCTGCAGCCCCGAGGACGCGGCGGACGCCGTGCAGGACGCCATGCTGTCGGTGCACCGCGG
>PPEA01000941.1 GCA_002967005.1 Mycobacterium talmoniae | reverse complement strand
GCTGTCGCGTGCGGCGCCGCTACGACGAGCTGATCGAACGGGCCGCGGCGCGCCGGGGGCGACGCTCGGCCAGCGGCTGTACGCCGCCCGGCGGCGCGCGGATTTGTCGGTGGCGGAGACGGCGAATGCGGCCGGGTTACCGCCGGAGCTGATTGCCGCAGTGGAAGCCGAGCAGTCGGTGTCGGAGGCCGACGCGTCGCGCATCAACGCGTTGATCGACCAGCTGAGCTAGGACTGCGTAATCCGGTCGGTGCGTTTGGTGGTGTGCGCAAACCCGTCGGCGAGGGTGGCCGCCAATTCCAGGAATGCCTGACGGGTCTTCCAACCCAGTAGGTCGAGCACCACCTCGGAGCCCTGGGCCAGGTGGTCGTCGAACGGGATGACGTGGACGGCACGGACGCGAGCCAGGAACTGGCTGGCCAGCAGGTCGATGTCGACCGACATCTTGCCGGGCCGGGCCGCGCTGACCACCACGGTCGCTCCCGGCACCAGGTGGGCATAGCCGTGGTGGGCCAACCAATCCAGCGTCGCCAGCCCGCTGCGGGCGGCGTCGATCGCCGGGGAGGCGACCAACACGATCGCGTCCGCCTCATCGAGCACACCGGTCATCGCCGAGTGCACCAGCCGGTGCCGCAGTCGGTGAGGATGATGTTGTAGAAGCGCTGCAGCAGCCGGATGACGATCCGGTAGTCGGCTTCCGAGAACGCCTCCGAGGTCGCCGGGTCCCGCTCTGAGGCCAGGATTTCCAGCCGGCTGGAGTTTTGCGACGTGTGCCGGCGGATGTCGGAGTAGCGGAAGATCTCCTCGTCCAGCAGCAGGTCGCGGACGGTGGATCGGCTCTGGTCCGGGCCGCGCTGGGCCAGCGTGCCGAAGTCCGGGTTGGCGTCGACCGCGATCACCCGGTCGCCGCGGATCGCCGCGAAGGTGGAGCCCAACCCGACCGTGGTGGTGGTTTTGCCGACCCCGCCCTTCAGCGAGAGCACCGCGATGCTGTAGTCGCCGCGCACGGGTTGATCGACGCGGGCCACCAGCCGCTTGTGGGTGTTCTCCTTGTCGGATTCGCCGGGGTTGATCCCGGTCATCCGGTGCACGGCCTTGCGCCACCCGGTCTGTGGGACGGGCCGGGCGCGGCGGACCAGCCCGAGTTCGCTGTGCGACGGCATGTGCGGCTGCCGGTGCGCGGGGCCCTCGGGTGTTGCGCTGGTGAACGGCGTCGCGATGGGCGGATACATCGCACCGGGGTCGGGTTCACGCTCCGGTGGCGGCGGCGGGACGGGTTGAGGCAGCGCCGTCGGGTGCCGGACCGGTGTGCTCGGAGCCCCATTCG
>PPEA01000940.1 GCA_002967005.1 Mycobacterium talmoniae | reverse complement strand
GCGACAGCTGCGGGTACCGCTCGGCGTAGGCCTGCGCGACCGCGCCGGCGCCGTCGCGCACCCCGGACCACGGCGGTTCCCGGCGCGGCGCGGCCCAACGCAACTCCCCCACCGGCGGTGCCGCATAGGGGATGCCGCGCCACGCCCACACCCCGTCGACCTCGACGCCACGCACCGCCCCGGACCGGGTCTGCACCACCGACATACCGACAGCATGGCACCGCGGCAACGCCCGCGACCGGCCCTTGCATGGCTTAGATTGAGGGGCTATGGGCGCCGGCCACCAGCACAGCCACGCCGACGCCCGCGTGTCCCGGATGGTCGCCGCCACGGCGGTGCTGGGCGTGTTCCTCGTCGTGGAAATCACCACCGCCCTGCTGATCAACTCGATCACGCTGCTCGCCGACGCCGGGCACATCCTGACCGATCTGGCGGCGCTGTTCATGGGGTTGATCGCGGTGCTGATGGCCCGGCGCGGCAGCTCGTCGCCGGCCCGCACCTACGGGTGGCACCGGGCCGAGGTGTTCACCGCCGTCGTCAACGCCGCGCTGCTGATCGGGGTGGCCGCCATCATCCTCGACGAGGCGATCCAACGCCTCGGCGACGCCCCGCAGATCCCCGGGCTGCCGATGATCGTGGTGGCCTGCGCCGGGCTGGTCGCCAACGCGATCGTGATGCTGCTGCTGCGCTCGCACGCCGAGCACAGCCTGGCCGTCAAGGGCGCCTACATGGAGGTGGTCGCCGACATCGTCGGCAGCATCGGCGTGCTGATCGCCGGGGTGGTCACCGTGACCACCCACTGGCCCTACGCCGACGTGGTGGTGGCGGTGCTGGTCGCGCTGTGGGTGCTGCCGCGGGCCCTCGCGCTGGCCGGGTCGGCGCTGCGGATCCTGTCCGAATCCTCACCCGGCCACATCGACGTCGACCAGCTGCGGTCGGCGCTGCGCGCCGTCGACGGCGTCACCGACGTGCACGACCTCCACGTCTGGACGCTGGCCCCGGGTAAGGACCATGGTGACCGCGCACCTGACCAGCGGCGCCGATTCGGCGCGGGTGCTGTCCGACGCCCGGGCGGTGCTGACCGCCCACGGGCTCGAACACGCCACCGTCCAGATCGAACCGCCGGACGGGGTGGGCCACTGCCCGGGCTATTAGCTCAGGCCGAGCGCCGACCGGGCGGCCGGATCGCAGTCGTCGAGCAAATCCAGGCAGCGGGCCCGCTCGTCGGTCTCCCCGATCGCGTCCGCCGCGCGCGCCAGCGCGGCCACGCAGCGCAGGAAACCGCGGTTGGGTTCATGCGCGTAGGGCACCGGACCGAAACCCTTCCA
>PPEA01000094.1 GCA_002967005.1 Mycobacterium talmoniae | reverse complement strand
GCAGATGAGCCTGCTGCTGGCCAAGGAGTACGCGCTGACCGGCGCCCAGATCGTCGTCGAACGCGCGGCGACGCTGGGGCTGGCCAACCACGTCGTGGCGGATCCGCTGGCCGAGGCGATCGCGTGCGCCAAACGGATCGCCGAGCTGCCGCGTCAGGCGGTGGAAAGCACCAAACGGCTGCTCAACATCCACCTGGAGCGGGCCGTGCTGGCCACCCTGGATTTCGCGAATATGGCCGAGGATCAGTCGTTTCAGACCGACGACTTCGCCGCCATCGTCGCTCGGCTCAACGCGGGGAAGCCCTAGCCGCCGGCCCGCGGGTGTGCGGCGCGGTTGCCGAACAGCATAGACAGAATGAAGTGCTACAGTTAGCACATGAGTTCGGTGGGTGTGCGTGAGCTGCGACAACGGGCCAGTGAACTCCTCCGGCGCGTTGAGGCCGGCGAGACGATTGAGATTACCGACCGCGGCAGGCCGGTAGCTCTACTCTCACCGATGCCGGGGGGCGGACCCTACGAGCAGATGCTGGCAAGCGGCGAGATCGAACGTGCCACTCTCGAATTCGATGATTTGCCCGAACCGCTCGACCTCGAACCCGGCGTGGAGCTGCCTTCGGTGACGCTGGCGCGCCTACGCGAGCACGAGCGGTAATGGCGCTCATCTACCTCGACTCGTCGGCCATCGTCAAACTCGTGGTGCGCGAGCCGGAATCGGACGCACTGCGCGACTATCTTCGTGGTCGGCGTCCTCGGGTGTCGAGCGCCTTGGTGCGCACGGAGGTCATGCGCGCTCTGCTCGACAAGGGCGATTCGGCGCGGAAAGCCGGGCGGCGGGCGCTTGCCGACCTGGACCTGGTTCGCGTGGAGAATCGCGTGCTGGATCTGGCTGGCCGGCTCCGGCCATTGCAGGTGCGCTCACTCGACGCCATTCACCTGGCGACGGCGCAGCGACTCGGCAGCGATCTTGGCAAATTGTGTACCTACGACGAACGGATGCGGGAGGCCGCCGAAGATCTCGGCATGGCGGTGATCGCCCCGGTGTAGCTCACGTTGGCGAGTTAGCCACTTGAGCCCTTGCGGGCTGCCGGTGACGCAATTGATCCGTCGCGACCCGCGAGTG
Source organism: Mycobacterium talmoniae (assembly GCA_002967005.1). GTDB lineage: Bacteria > Actinomycetota > Actinomycetes > Mycobacteriales > Mycobacteriaceae > Mycobacterium > Mycobacterium talmoniae. The sequence continues at coordinate 223 of PPEA01000094.1, read as the reverse complement.
TGCGGTTTGATCCGCCTTTCGCGCTCAGGACGTACCAAACCGCACACTCGACGGAGGGTTAGTCGATCGATCGACCCGTCGCCGCGGCATACCCCGCGCGGTAGCCGAACACCATTGCCGGGCCGATGGTTCCGCCGGCGCCGCCGTAGGCCCGCCCGGTCACCCCGGCCATCGCGTTGCCGGCGGCGAACAACCCCGGGATCGGCGCCCCGCTGACGTGCAG
>PPEA01000939.1 GCA_002967005.1 Mycobacterium talmoniae | reverse complement strand
GCTCGACCGTCGGCCGCAGCAGCCGCATCGCCGAGGCCCCGTCGGCGAACGCGTGGTGGATCTTGACGTACACCGCGTAGCGGCCGTCGGCGAGCCCCTCGATCAGGTGGCATTGCCATAACGGCCGGGCACGGTCCAGCGGCGTGCCGTGCAGCCCGGACACCAGCTCCCATAACTCGGCCAGGCCGGCGGGCCGCGGCAAACAGCTCACCGGCACGTGGTAGTCCAGGTCAATGTCGGCGTCGGTGCGCCAGCACCATTGCCCCAGCGAGGTGACCGAGCGGTGCGGACGCCGACGCCACAGCGGCGCCGCCTGGCCGCGGGTCAGCGCGTCGGCAAACAGCTCCCGCACGTCGCGCTGGTCGCCGCCGTCGGGCGGACTCAACAAGCCGAGCGCGCCGACGTTGATCGGCCGGTGCGGCGCCTCGGCGTAGAGGAACATCGAGTCGGTGGGCAATATCGGAACAGGCATGCAGCAGAGCCCTCGCAGCAAATCACACGGAAACCCGGAACCGGCCATCGCCGCTCTGCAAATGCCGCACCGCAGGGGCGAATTCGCCACACCCGGGTGGACTAGCACGGTGGCCGGTTGCCGCCGAAGCCTGGCGGCGGCAAACCCGCTGGGTGCTCAACGGGCGGGCCCGGCCAAGGTAGCACGCGGCACGAATTACTACAAAGTAACTTGTGAAATTTGCTCGCGCGTCGCCAGCGCGGGCCGACACCACGACACCACGCCCCGCGTCGAGGCCGGGGTGCCTTTCAGACTGCCCGTCGGCCCGACGAACACATATTGATATCGCAATATTTGTATGTTAGCGTCGGCGGTCAGTGACCTGAGAGGAAGGGTGTCCGAATGGCATACGCGCTATTCGCAAAGGCGGCCAGCACGGTCGTCACCGGGCTGGTGGGCGTGAGCGCCTACGAGCTGCTGCGCAAGGCGGTCGATAAGGCCCCGCTGCACGAGACGGCGGTCAAGGCCACCGAGTGGGGGCTGCGCGGAACCCGGCGCGCCGAGGAAGCCGCCGAATCCACCCGGCTCAAGATCGCCGACGTCGTCGCCGAGGCCCGGGAACGCATCGGGGAGGAGTCCCCGCCGCCGGCCGCCGCCGTCGACCACAACCACGACCACTGATCGCGGCGCCGGTGACCATCGACCCTGACCTCACCGTCATATCCGACGCGGCCGGACGGATGCGGGTGCATGTGCCGTGGGTCCGCGGCAACTCGCGGCGCGCCGTCGCGGTGGAGGAGAGCGTCGACCGCGAGCATGGGGTGCGCACGGTGCACGCCTACCCGCACACCGGGTCGGTGGTGGTGTGGTATTCGCCGAAACGCTGC
>PPEA01000938.1 GCA_002967005.1 Mycobacterium talmoniae | reverse complement strand
CCCTCGGGCAGCCGCAGCGCTTCGGTCTGCGCCAGCCGGCGGGCCTGGCCGTGTTCGTAGAGCCAGTGCGCGTTGGGCAGCAGCGGGATCGGCGCGTCGATGTCCTCGGCGATCCGCTCCGCGGCGACGGTGTCGGCGTCGATGGCGGCGGCGAGTTCGCGGATGGTGCCGCATTCCAGGATCAGTCGGGCGCGCAGCGGGATGCCGCGGCGCCGGGCCGCCTGCACCACGGTCAACGCCACGATGCTGTCCAGGCCCAACTGGACAAAGTCGGCGGTCACGTCCACCTGGGGGTGGCCCAGGGTCTCGGTCAGCAGCTCGCACAGCGCGGTTTCGGTGGCCGTCTCGGGTCCGGTCGCGGGTTCGGCGGCCGCCGCGTCCAGCGCGGCCAGCGCGGTTTCGTCGAGTTTTCCGTTGCCGGTCAACGGGATTGCGTCGACGACGATGATGCGCTGCGGGATCATGTAGCGCGGCAGCCGGGCGGACAGCAGCCCGCGCAGTGCCGGCACCGATACCGGCTCACCCCCGGTGGCGACGTAGGCGGTCAGCCGGGCGCCGCCGCGGTGGTCGCGGACCAGCACCCGGGCCTGGGCCACCGCCGGATGCGACTGCAGCGCGGCGGCGATTTCGTCGGGTTCGACCCGGTAGCCGCGGATCTTGACCTGGCTGTCGGCGCGGCCCAGGTAGTGCAGCGCGCCGTCGCCGGCGCGGCGCACCAGGTCGCCGGTGCGGTACATCCGCTCCCCCGCGACGAACGGGTCGGCGACGAATCGGCCGCTGGTCTCGCCGGCCCGGCCCAGATAGCCGCGGGTGAGCTGCGCACCGGCCAGATACAGCTCGCCGGGCACGCCGGGCGGCACCGGGCGCAGCGCGGAGTCCAGCACGTAGCCGCGGGTGTGGGCGGTCGGCCGCCCGATCGACGGTTCGTCGTGGGCGGCGATGTCGGCGACCACCGCCTCCACCGTGGTCTCGGTGGGGCCGTAGCAGTTGTGCGCGGCCAGGCCGGTGCGGGCGCATTCGGCGCGGATCGTCGCCCACAGCGGCGGGCTGATCGCTTCCCCACCCACGCCAGCACCGCCAACGGCACCTCGGCCAGCAGGCCGAACGCACGCAGCTGGGCGAACATCGACGGGGTGGTGTCGATCATGTCGACGCCGTGCTCGGCGAGGGCGGCCACCAGGGCCTCGGCGTCGGGGCTGGGTCCGCTGGTCGACGAGGTGCACGCGGTGGCCGTCGAGCAGGGCGACCAGCGGCTGCCAGGCGGCGTCGAACGCGAACGACCAGGCGTGCGCGATCCGCAGTCGCCGGTCCAGCCGCCCGGCCGCCGCCGCCAGCACC
>PPEA01000937.1 GCA_002967005.1 Mycobacterium talmoniae | reverse complement strand
GGTCGGGCACGTCACCGGCGGGCCGGCGTTCGGCGCCGATATCGCCAACGCGTTCACCGGCGCGAACGTCACCCTGCTGGTGGTGACCGCGTTGGTGGTCGCGCTGCTGCTGATCGCCACCTACCGCTCACCGGTGTTGTGGCTGCTGCCGCTGACGGTGATTGCGCTGGCCGACCGGGTGGCCACCGTGGTCGGCGTTCACGTCGCCGCGGCCACCGGGCTCAGCTTGGACGGTTCCACCTCCGGCATCACCAGCGTTGCTGGTGTTCGGCGCCGGCACCAACTACGCGCTGCTGTTGATCTCGCGCTACCGCGACGAACTGGGCGGGCGCGCCGGTCACCGCAGCGCGTTGCGGCCGGGCGGTGCGCACCGCCGGCCCGGCGATCCTGGCCAGCAACGCCACCGTCGTCCTGGCCCTGCTGACCCTGCTCACCGCGATCACCCCGAGCACCCGCAGCCTGGGGCTGTGCGCGGCGTGCGGCCTGGCCGTCGCGGCGCTCTTCGTGCTTGTCGTGTTGCCGCCGCTGCTGGCGGTGTGCGGCCGAAAAGTGTTCTGGCCGTTCATCCCCCGCGATGATGAGGCGCCGGCGGCGGCCACCGGGATGTGGCGGCGGGTCGCCGACGGGGTCGGTCGCCGCCCCGGCCCGATCTGCACGCTGGCCGTCACCGTCTTGGCGGCGTCGACGGCCGGGCTGCTGGGCACCCGCCTCGGGCTGTCCCAGACCGAGCAGTTCCGGCTGCGCGCCGACTCGGTCACCGGATTCGACACGGTGGCCGCGCATTTCTCCGGCGGGGCCTCCGACCCGACCGTGGTGATCGCCGCCAGCGACCGCGGCACCGAGATGCAGCGGCGCATCGCCGCCGTCCCCGGCGTGGTGTCGGTGCACCCGGCGGGTCACTCGCCCACCGGGCTGACCAAATGGTCGGTGATCCTCGACGCCGCCCCGTCCAGCACCGCCGCGTTCAAGGCCGTTGGTGCCCTGCGGGATTCGGTCGACGCGGTGGATCCCAGCGCCCTGGTGGGCGGCTCGGACGCGCAGGCCCTCGACGTGCGCGACGCCGCCGCCCGCGACCGGCGGGTGGTGATCCCGGCGATCCTGCTGGTCGTGCTGGTGGTGCTGTCCGCCCTGCTGCGGGCGGTGCTGGCGCCGCCGCTGCTGGTCGCCGCCACCGTGCTCACGCGCGCTGGCCGCGCTCGGCCTGGGCGGCTGGGCCAGCATCCATGTGTTCGGGTTTCCCGCCCTGGACAACAGCACACCGTTGTTCGCGTTCTTGTTTTTGGTGGCGCTCGGCGTCGACTACACCATTTTCCTGGTCACCCGGGCGCGCGAGGAGAC
>PPEA01000936.1 GCA_002967005.1 Mycobacterium talmoniae | reverse complement strand
TTCAACGCATCGACCGCCAGCCCGGAATCGTCGGCCACACACGCCAGCCCCGTCGCGGCGTACCCGTCGCGGGCCTTGGCCAGCGCGTTGTCCTCGAAGGTGGCCCCGGTCTCGGGCGCCTCGTCGAACGGCGGCACGTCGTCCAGCGACAGCAGCGTCACCCCGGACAGCCCGGCACCGTCGAGCACCCGGCGCAGCTCGGCCAGCTTCTTACGGTTGCGGCTGGCGACCAACAGGGAGGTCAGGTTCCGAACGCTTTCTTCGGCTCCGGCCCCTCGGGCAGCACACCCGGATACGGCAGCTCCAACGCCTGCCGCTGCACGGCGAACAGCTGCTCGCAGCCGGCCAGCGCGGCGTCGAGCATCTTGTCCAGGGTGGAGCGCGGGAAGGTCGCGCCCTCCCCGGTGCCCTGGATCTCCACCAGGGTGCCGGTGTCGGTGGCCACCACGTTCATGTCGACCTCGGCGCGGGCGTCTTCCTCGTAGGGCAGGTCCACCCGGACCCGGCCGTCGACCACGCCGACGCTGACCGCCGCGATCGCACACGACAGCGGGCGCGGATCGGACAGCTTGCCGGCCGCGGCCAGGTAGGCCACCGCGTCGGCCAACGCCACATAGGCGCCGGTGATCGCCGCGGTGCGGGTGCCGCCGTCGGCCTGCAGCACATCGCAGTCCACCGCGATGGTGTTCTCCCCCAGCGCGGCCAAATCGATGCAGGCCCGCAGCGACCGGCCCACCAGCCGGCTGATCTCCTGGGTGCGCCCGCCGACCCGACCCTTGACCGACTCCCGGTCCGACCGGGTGTGGGTGGCCGCCGGCAGCATCGCGTACTCGGCGGTGAGCCAGCCCAGCCCGGATCCCTTGCGCCAGCGCGGCACCCCTTCGGTGACGCTGGCCGTGCACATCACCCGGGTCTGGCCGAATTCGACCAGCACCGAGCCGGCCGGGTGGGAGGTGAAACCGCGGGTGATCGTCACCGGGCGCAGCTCGTCGTCGAGGCGGCCGTCTTCTCGTTTGGACACGCGCCAACCTAGCCGGTGCGGCTGCGGCTGCGGGGCGCGCCGGGCAGCGGCGTCGACTGAAATAGACGTCTAAATTTGCAAAACCCCCGATTCTGGGGGCTATACCTCAATCCAGACGTCGATCTCAGCAGCGACGGCCGCGGCAAGCAGATCTAGCGCCCGACCTCGATCGTCTCGCCGCACACCACGGCGTGCACCGGGCCGTCGAATTCGGCCTTGGCCTCGCTGATCACGTCCTCCCGCGATGTCCACGGCGGGATGTGGGTGAGCAGCAGCTCGCGGACCCCCGCCGCGGCCGCGGCGCGCCCGGCCTCGGTGC
>PPEA01000935.1 GCA_002967005.1 Mycobacterium talmoniae | reverse complement strand
TGCCCATGCCGACCATGCCCAGGGCCGCCGGCCGACGTCGACCGCGGCGGCCAGCCGACCGCCGGCACCCCACCCATCGGGGCGTTGACGATGGGAACCCGCAACCCGAGGCTGCGCGACCACGGCGTCGACAACACCAAGCGGGCTAACCCTGCGCGACGCGCTTGCTGACCGTCAGGACGACGACGGAGTCTTCGATCGAATCCAGGGAGTGGCGTTGCGGCGGGATGGTGACATAGTCGCCGGCCTTGCCCTCCCAGGCGTCGTCGCCGGCGGTCAACCGGACATGGCCCTGCAACACCTGCAGCGTCGCCTCGCCGGGGCTGTCGTGTTCGGCCAAACCCTGCCCGGCGCGCAGCGCCACCAGGGTCTGCCGCAGATCGTGTTCATGACCGCCGTGAATGGTGTGCGCCGCCCGGCCGCTGTGCGCCTGGCGCGCCTCGGCCAACTTGTCGGAGGCCAATGTGGTCAACGAGATGGATTCCATCGATACGCCCTTCGCAGATAGTTCGGTTAGCTGAATAGTAGAAGAGCACCGGCCACCGCTAGGGCAATCATCTTGATCGCCTCCAGGCCGACGTAGTAGTAGTGCCCGTGGGATCGGGGCCCCTCCGCACCGGCGAGCACTTGATCGGAGCGGCGGTTCAGCCGCGGGCGCACCACCGCCAACTGGACGGCCAGCGCGGCACAGGCCACCGCGTACGCGACGATCGCCGACACCGCCGGCGGGCGGGCCACCACGGCAACCGCAATGGCGACGGCGAAAACGAGTTCGGTGCGGTTGAGGGCGCGAAACACCAGCCGGCCGATGCCGAGCCCGATCTGCAAGGTCACGTTGGGTGCGCGAAACTTCAACGGCGCTTCCAAAAACGAGATCCCGGCGACCATCCCCAGCCAGACGAAGGTGACGGCGACGGCGAGCGCCTGCGCGGCACTCACCCGGCGGCCCCATTCAGCAGCGACAGATGCGCCAAGCACAAATCCGGTTCGATGAACGCGTCGAGCCGGTCGATGGCGACCGGCGCATGCCAGGTTTCCAACGCCCCCTGCATGAGTCCCAGATGGATCGGACAGACCACGTTCGTTCGGGTTTCCGCCAACTCGAGGAACGGGCAGTGCCGCAGCCCGACCCGTTTCTCCCCCTCGCCGTCGCGGCGTTCCGGCGCAAACCCCAACTCGTCGAGCAGATCCACCAGATGGTCGATCGTTTCCTCCGGGCCCGCCGGAACTTCTTGGGTGACAGGGGGGTTCCAGACGCTGCCCCCCAGGCGCGGCCGGCGGCAAGCGCCTTGCGCCCGGGTCGTCGTCGGAGGCGAAGCCGATCGAGAGAATCTCGGCCAG
>PPEA01000934.1 GCA_002967005.1 Mycobacterium talmoniae | reverse complement strand
CGTGGACCTCGGCGACGGCGCGGCTGGCCGGGCTGCAGGCGCTGCCGGACGGTGACCGCTGGACGGTGCGCCGCACCGCGATCGACCTGGATGGCACCACCGCCCGCGTCGGCCGCTCCGATACCGTGACAGCGGATTCCGCGCAGGATCCGGTCGTGGCGTCGGCGCGAACGATCAGCTGCGGGGACCTCAGCATCGACCAGGACGGAGTGCACGAGCCTTGAGCGACAACCCCTTTGACCCCAGCGTGTGGCGGCAGGTCGCCGGTTTCGACGATTTGACCGACATCACCTACCACCGGCACGTCACCGACCCGACGGTGCGGGTGGCGTTCGATCGGCCCGAGGTGCGCAACGCGTTTCGGCCGCACACCGTCGACGAGCTGTACCGGGTGTTGGATCACGCCCGGATGTCCTCGGATGTCGGCGTGGTGCTGTTGACCGGCAACGGGCCGTCGCCCAAAGACGGTGGCTGGGCGTTTTGTTCGGGCGGCGATCAGCGCATCCGGGGCCGCAGCGGCTACCAGTACGCGTCCGGGGACACCGCGGACACCGTGGATGCGGCCCGCGCCGGGCGGCTGCACATCCTGGAGGTGCAGCGGCTGATCCGGTTCATGCCCAAGCCGGTGATCTGCCTGGTCAACGGGTGGGCCGCCGGGGGCGGGCACAGCCTGCACGTGGTGTGCGACCTGACGCTGGCCAGCCGCGAGCACGCACGGTTCAAGCAGACCGACGCCGACGTCGGCAGTTTCGACGGCGGCTACGGGTCGGCGTATCTGGCGCGGCAGGTCGGCCAGAAATTCGCCCGGGAGATCTTCTTTTTGGGTCGCGCCTACACCGCCGAGCAGATGCATGCGATGGGTGCGGTCAACGAGGTCGTCGACCACGCCGACCTGGAAGACACCGGGGTGCAGTGGGCGCGCGAGATCAACGCCAAATCGCCGCAGGCGCAACGGATGCTGAAGTTCGCGTTCAACCTGCTCGACGACGGGCTGGTCGGCCAGCAGATCTTCGCCGGGGAGGCGACCCGGTTGGCGTACATGACCGATGAGGCCGTGGAGGGCCGCGACGCGTTCCTGGAGAAACGCGACCCGGACTGGAGCCGGTTCCCCCGGTATTTCTGAGCCACCGGTCGCGGCGGCGCCCCGGCTGCGCCGAACGTGCGCCCACGGCGGTGTTTTCGCCGAAACGCCGCCCTAGCCGCACGCTCGGCGCGAAACGGCCCCCACCTAGACTCGGCAACCATGAGCAAAAGCCCGTTACGCCGCCTGGGTGAGGCGGTCACGCTGGCCAGCATGCGGCCGCCCGTCGCCCCGCAGCTGCTGATGTACCGGCCGCTGGCCAAG
>PPEA01000933.1 GCA_002967005.1 Mycobacterium talmoniae | reverse complement strand
CTTCTTCGCGGCCTTGGCGGGGGCCTTCTTCGCCGGTGCTTCTTCGCCGGCGGCTCCGCGTCCTGCTCCGGCGCCGGCTTGTCCGACGGCACCTGCGGCTCGGGCGGCTCCGGCGCAGCGTCGGGTCCGTGGTCGGGCTGGTCCTGCGAGTCTGCCATGCGGCTACTCCTTTGTGGTTTCCTCGTCGCGTACACCGGCAGCGATCCCCATCATGCCAGCACACGCCCGCTGCTCAGCACGGACCGCTAATCTGCCCGGCCGGCCGAGCGCCGCCGTCACGATCTGCGCTGCGCCGCCCACAGGCCGGCACCGACGATGACGATCGCCCCGACCGCAAACGGCCAGATCGGGATCTGGCGCCCGGACCCCCCGGCGGGCGCGGGACCCGGCTCCGAAACCGCGGGTCCGGGCTGGCCGGTGCCGGGTACGGTCAGCCGAAACGACCACGCCCCGGAGACCGGATGCCCGTCGGCCGAGGTCACCCGATAGTGCACCGTATAGACGCCGACCGGTCCCAGCGGGCGCACCTTGATGCTGGCGATCGCGCCCTGCACCCGAGGATGCCCCGATTGCCAGAGGTGGTGGTCGGGACCCACCACCGTCATCGCCGCGAAGGTGGGTTGCAGGCTCTCGTTGAAGGTGGCGCTGACCTCGTCGGGGCCGGTGGCCAGCTCGGCGTCCTTGGCGGGGTCGGTGGCGATCAGCACGGCGTGCGCGGCGGCGACGCCGGCCGCCCCGAACAGCATCATCGCCAGCAGCAGGCCCACCGCCGCGACGCGCGCCACCCGGGTCATGTGCGCCGACGGGTGATCGCGACGGTCACGGCCAGCGCCGCCACCAGCAGCGCCGCCCCGGCCAGCAGCCGCGCGGCGTTATCCGACGGGTCCGCGCTCTGAGCCCGGTTGGCGGCGACGACCGGCACCTGCGTCTCCGGTGCGGCGGTTCCCGGTGCCCGCGCGAGCATCAGCATGGGCGCCGGGTGGTCGGGTTCGCCGCCGTCGGGCAGCGGCGGTTGATCCCAGTGCACCTCGGTGCCGTCGGCGTACTTCTGGGTGGCAGCGAAGCTGACGGTGTCGGCGTCGGGCAACTTCACCGAGATCCGGAACAAGCCGAATTGGTCGGCCCCAATCCCGCCGCCGGGGGCCGCGGTCCAGGTCACCGAGCGGACCGTGCCCGCGGCGGTGTCGCGGTCCAGCTTGGCCGTCCAGCCGGGCACGGTCTCGGTGCGCGCCGACGCCACGTCGGGCAGGGTGACGACGAGCTCGGTTGTGGCAGAGCCGGTTTCGGATTCGTTGGGCACCTCGAAGGTCAGCATCGCGGTGCTGGCCCGCACCGCGCTGGGCCGGCC
>PPEA01000932.1 GCA_002967005.1 Mycobacterium talmoniae | reverse complement strand
CGGCGCGCGGTCATCCCCGGCCTCCCCCCGCGGTTCCGATCAGCTCCATCCAGCCGGGCCACACCCGGCACTACCCGACCGGTGTCGGTGAGCTGGACCGGGTGCTCGGCGGGGGTGTGGTGCCCGGGTCGGTCACCCTGCTGGCCGGCGATCCCGGGGTGGGCAAGTCGACGCTGCTGCTGGAGGTCGCCCACCGCTGGGCGGAAACCGGTCAGCGGGCGCTGTACGTCTCCGGGGAGGAGTCCAGCGGGCAGATCCGGCTGCGCGCCGAACGCACCGGCTGCAGCCACGACGAGATCTACCTGGCCGCCGAATCGGACCTGCACGCGGTGCTCGGCCACATCGAGGCGGTGCAGCCCACGCTGGTCGTGGTGGATTCGGTGCAGACCATCTCCACCACCGAAGCCGACGGGGTGTCCGGCGGCGTCACCCAGGTCCGTGCGGTGACCACCGCGCTGACCGCGGTCGCCAAGACCACCGGGGTGGCGCTGCTGCTCGTCGGCCACGTCACCAAGGACGGCGCGATCGCCGGTCCGCGGTCGCTGGAACACCTCGTCGACGTGGTGCTGCATTTCGAAGGTGACCGCAACACCAGCTTGCGGATGGTGCGCGGGGTGAAGAACCGGTTCGGTGCCGCCGACGAGGTCGGGTGCTTCCTGTTGCACGACAACGGGATTGAAGGGATCGCCGACCCCTCCGGGCTGTTCTTGGAGCAGCGGCCGGCCCCGGTGCCCGGCACCGCGATCACGGTGGCGCTGGACGGCAAGCGGCCGCTGGTCGGCGAGGTCCAGGCGTTGCTGGCCACCCCCACCGGCGGGTCACCGCGGCCGGCGGTCAGCGGCATCGACCACGCCCGCGCCGCGATGGTCACCGCGGTGCTGGAAAACGCGCCCGGCTGCCGATCGCGGTCAACGACATCTACCTGTCCACCGTCGGCGGCATGCGGCTCACCGATCCGTCCTGTGATCTGGCGGTGGCGATGGCGCTGGCCTCGGCGACCGCCGAGCTGCCGCTGCCCACCACCGCGGTGGTGATCGGCGAGGTCGGGTTGGCCGGCGACCTGCGGCAGGTCAGCGGGCTGGAACGCCGGCTCAGCGGAGGCGGCCCGGCTCGGATTCGACCACCGCGTTGATCCGCCCGGCGGTGCGGCGGTGCCCGCCGGGATGCGGCACGCTGGAGGCGTCGACCATCGTCGCGGCGCTGGGTCACCTGGTCGACGTCGCCGACCATCGCACCAGCAAACCCCCGCGGCTGCATAGTCTGGATGGGCCGCCCGACCGGGGCGGCGCAGCGCAGAATGGATGGTCGTGACGACGACGGGCAGAAGGAATTCCCACGGCGCGCGCCGGCGACCCG
>PPEA01000931.1 GCA_002967005.1 Mycobacterium talmoniae | reverse complement strand
TGCGGCCTCGTCGGGCAGGTCGAGCAGTCCGCCGGCCGGCCCATGCCGAGCAGGTTGGACGCCGCCGACGGCCCAGTTGGCCGGCCCCGATGTTGCCCGATGGTTGGTCAGGTTGCCGGACAGCCCACCCGGCCCGGTCCCGCCGAGGAGGCCGGTGAACCACGACCACGGGTCCGACCCCGACCCCGACCCGGAGGTCAGGCCGCCGAGCAGTCCCGGCAGCGGCGCGGTGGCCGCGCCGGCGTTGGCCGATTCGGTGTCGCCGTACGAACCGGCGCTGGTCTGCAGCATCTGCACGAGCTGGTTGTGGATCTGGGTCGCTTCGGCGGCGATCGACTGGTACAGCTGGCCGTACGCGGCAAACTGTGCGGCCTGCAGCGCCGAGACCTCATCGGCGGCCGCCGGGGCCAGACCGGTGGTCGGAGCGGCGGCGGCCGCGTTTTTGGGCGGCCAGCGCCGATCCGGCGGTTGCGAGTTTGCTTGACGCCGCGGCCAAGGCGTCCGGGCGTGCGGTCACAAACGACATGGAGCTCTCCTCACCGATTCGCTCTTTCGAAGAAATTGGGTGCCGTTCCGGCATGGCATAGGGCCACCCCCTGCGCGTCCCTCATCTTGCTGCAGCGTGGCGTGAAAAGACCGACCGAAAGCCATTTATTGATGGCTTTCTAACGAGTGTATGGAAAGGCGTAAAAACGCAAATATCGATAAATAGATGTGGACTTAACTTAATTGCTGTGGTCTCGCGACCGGGTTTTTACCGGCGCCTCTCGTTGTCGTCGGGAGGTCCGCGGTCCGGTCGGGCACGCGGCGGCTAGATCCGCTGCACCCAACACCGCCGCAGCGGCCTATTAGGCTGGCGGCGTGTTTGAATCTCTGTCCGACCGGTTGACCGGCGCCCTGCAGGGGCTGCGCAGCAGGGTCGGTTGACCGACGCCGATATCGACGCCACCGCCCGGGAAATCCGGTTGGCGCTGCTCGAGGCCGACGTGTCGCTGCCGGTGGTGCGCGCGTTCATCGGCCGGATCAAGGACCGGGCCAAGGGTGCCGAGGTGTCCGGCGCGCTCAACCCGGCCCAGCAGGTCGTCAAGATCGTCAACGAGGAACTGATCGGCATCCTCGGCGGGCAGACCCGCCAGCTGGCGTTCGCCAAGACCCCGCCGACCGTGGTGATGCTGGCCGGTCTGCAGGGCACCGGTAAGACCACCCTGGCCGGCAAGCTCGCGCACTGGTTGCGCGGCCAGGGGCACACCCCGCTGCTGGTGGCCTGCGACCTGCAACGGCCCGGCGCGGTCAACCAGCTCAAAATCGTCGGCGAACGCGCCGGCGTGGCCGTGTTCGCCCGCACCCCGGGACCGCACCCGA
>PPEA01000930.1 GCA_002967005.1 Mycobacterium talmoniae | reverse complement strand
GGTCGCTATCGCGGGGGCCGGCGCGGTCGGTCGCTCCATCGCGCGCGAGCTGATCGAAAGCGGCCATCAGGTGAGCCTGATCGAACGCAACCCCCGACCACGTCGACGTGGACGCCATCACCGAGGCGCAGTGGCATCTGGGCGACGCCTGCGAATTGACCCTGCTGGAGTCGATGCACCTGGAAGATTTCGACGTTGTGATCGCCGCCAGCGGCGACGACAAGGCCAACGTCGTGCTGTCCCTGCTGGCCAAGACCGAATTCGCGGTGCCGCGGGTGGTGGCCCGCGTCAACGATCCCCGCAACGAGTGGCTGTTCACCGAGGCGTGGGGGGTGGACGTCGCGGTGTCCACCCCGCGGATGCTGGCCTCACTGGTCGAGGAGGCCGTCGCGGTCGGGGACCTGGTGCGGCTGATGGAGTTCCGCAAGGGCCAGGCCAACCTGCTGGAGATCACGCTGCCCGACGACACCCCGTGGGGCGGCAAACCGCTGCGCAAGCTGCAGCTGCCGCGGGACGCCTCGCTGGTCACCATCCTGCGCGGACAGCGGGTCATCGTGCCGCAGGCCGACGAGCCGCTGGAGGGCGGCGACGAGTTGCTGTTTGTCGCGGTCACCGAGGTGGAAGCCGAGCTGCGCGACCTGCTGCTGCCCGCGCACTAAGGGCGTGTCTGGGGCGTCGAGCCTGCGCTGGCGGCGTCGAGACTGAACTGGTGGCACCGAGACTGCGGTGAGGGCACCGAGCCTGCGCTGGCGGCGCCGAGCCTGCGCTCAGGACGTGTTCGCGGCGAAAATCACGGTCTCACCGCAGTCTCGATGCCGTACACGCAGTCTCGATGCCACCAGTGCAGTCTCGATGCCGTACACGCAGTCTCGATGCCCTCACCGCAGGCTCGATGCCGTACACACAGGCTCGGTGCCCGCACAGGACAAGATCGCCCCAATCGGTGCGATAGTTTGCCGGTGACCGGGCATTGCTGCGACACGCTGCGACGCCAGCTGGACTGGCGCTGCGACATACACGCCGGGATCTGCGCCGACGCGGTGGTGTGCTTTTCCCCGCGGTTTCACCGAATACGGTCTGCTCATCCACGACGGCGGCGCCTCGAGCCTGGCCATCGCGTACTGCCCCTGGTGCGGAACCAAGCTGCCGGCCTCCGAGCGCGGCCGCTGGTTCAGCCAGCTGGAAAGGCATCGACCCGTGGACCGACGACATTCCCGACGAGTTCGAGGACGACCGCTGGCTGCATCTCCCCTAACGCCGGCTCACTCCCGGGCCGGCTCGGCCGCGGTGTCCGCCGCGCCGGGCGTTTCCAGCAGGATCCGCCGCACCGCCTTGACCGCGAGGTAGGTCGCGACCGCCGCCACCGCGGTCAGCGGCCCA
>PPEA01000093.1 GCA_002967005.1 Mycobacterium talmoniae | reverse complement strand
CCCAGCCCTCCCCCCGCCGGCACCGCGGCCGGCGCGGCCTGCGGCCCCCTGGATCGATGGGTGCAGGGATGGGCGGGATGCCGTTCATGCCGATGGGCGCAGGTGCAGGTGCGGGAAGCTCGAAACCGAAAGCATCCCCGGATAACCGACGTTTTGTGCCGCCTCATCGGGCCAACAGTCAAAAGGTGATCGGTGAATCCAACAGTGACCGGCTCGATTCCAAACGCAGTCGCCGCGAGCAGCGGATGAACGAAGCGAAGAATGCTGCTACCGAGCAACGAGAGGCGTCCGACAAATGAGCGAGGTTGACGAAGTTCTGCGTGAAAACTTGTCTCCGAAAGCGCTAGGGGTGCTCCAGACCGCCCGTGCGGTGCAGGCCGCGGGCGCGGAGCTGTCCGACGCGGTCGCGGCGGTGCGCGAAGATGCGTGTAGCCCAGAGGGTGATGTGTGGGCGTGTGCCGATGGGCAAGGGTTTTTGACCGCGCTCATGATCGATGACGCCGCGATGTCGCGTTACACGGTCGAGGAGCTCGAGGACGTGATTAGCGATGCGCTGGTCGATGCTTCGGGGCGTGGTCAAGCGGCGGGAGAAGCGGTGCTAGGGAAACTCGACGAGAAGATCAAAGATCTTGATCTGAGCAGCCTCGACTCGTAGTACAACGATCCGCCTTCAGGTGTCGGTCGTTCTCCGTTGACGGGGCAGCGCCCGGATTGTGTGCCCGGCCCGGCGTGTCATACCGCAGCTGCACAATCGCACATAGCATCAGCAGAACGAGGGAGGTAACGCGATGGCAACGGAGCTCGGTGCAGCCGCAGTCGGCTTCAGCGACGGGAGGAGCGACCGCTACGACGCGGTCGAGCTACTGGCCGACGGCGTGCTCAAAACGACCCGACGCGCAAAGTTCGAGCACCCGGAGTTTGGGCCCGGCGTCGGCGAGACGCAGGTTCGGTTCTACTCGCGAGATGCATGGGAGTGGGTCGAACCCGATACGCGCGGCAACGGCACCGTGTGGGTAGGCGAAGCCGAATGGAGCCAGGATTACACGCTTAACTGGAAACCGCTCGCCGTGTGCGTCTCAGCTCAAGGTGCCCGCAGAGAGATCCGAGACTACTTGCACGCCAATTACAGTCAACGCAGCCAAGTCCCCGACGCGGATGCGCTGAACCTTCAACCTCAGTCCAACCGTTCCGGCGAACCAGATCCGGTGATCAACAACGCCGGCAAACAAATGCTGGTGGCATTCCGCTGGGCGGCCATCTCCGATGAGCGGGTGACAAAACCGGACCCCGAAGAGTTCTGGAGGTAACTCGAGTTGTCCGTTTTCATTTGACCTGGGGTCTTTTCATTTGACCTGAGGCATGTGCGTGTCGTTTTCACTTGATCTGAGGCATCGGCTCTAGCATTGGTGTGTGCGGGCGTCTTCGGCGCTCATGGCGCCGCGTGTTGCTAGTGACGTTGACTTGGAGTTCGCGACCGACGGTCAGCGCCACCGTCGCGCGCTGCAGCGCAGCGCCACGATCAGGTTCGAGTCCGATTGTCGCCCTGTGCGAAAGTTTCCGTGTTTCCGTGGCCAACGCAATTATCCAGGTCTGTGGTGGTTCGCTACGACCGGGCAGCATGTTGGTCACGAATCGTGGCTGGAGCGAGACCATTTGATGCTGTTGGACGCTGATCCCGACGTGATCGGTGTTGCTTCTCAACCGTTTCGCTTCTGCTGGGGTGATGGGTCCTGTCATGTGCCTGATTTCTTTGCTCGAACCGCTGATGGTTTAGCGGTGGTATTCGATGTTCGGGCCGACAACCGGATCGATGCCGCCGATGAGGAAGTCTTCGCGAAGAGCGAGATAACTTGTCGCTCAGTTGGTTGGGAGTATCGGCGGGTCGGAATGATTGATCCGGTACGGCTGGCCAACGTGCGCTGGTTGTCGGGCTATAGGCATCCGCGTGTGTGCCGTATTGGTATTGCTGAAGAACTTTTGGGCGTGTTTTCGCACCCCAGGCCGCTGCTGACAGGCGTTGGTTTGGTTGGCGACCCAGTGCACGTGTTGCCGGTGTTGTTTCATTTGCTGTGGCATCAGCGGCTGGCTGTTGATCTGCTCAGAGCCCCGTTGTCGGAGATGACGGTGGTTTCACCGGTCAGGATCCGGTGATCGGGGTGCGGGCCGGGATTGTTCGGGAAGGCGATGAGATACGGCTCGCGGGCGAGGTGTTCACGGTGCTGGCGCTGTCGGGTGGGGCTGTGCGGCTGATGAATTCAGTTGGCGACCGTTGTGCGGTTCCGCTATCCCAATTGCGAACCGACCCGACGTTGGAATTGGTGTCGTCGTCGTGGCCGCCGTTGTGTTCGCAAGAGTCGCTGAGCGGCGTGCCGCCGGCTGTGGCTGACCGTGCCCGCTGGTGGGAGCGGCACCTTATCGAAGTTCTGACGGGCACTGGTGACGCGGGATCTGATGCGGGGCGGTGCGCGTTCGACGTGTCCGTGACGACGTTGAGGCAGCGAGAACTGGCCAAGGTCGAGGAGTTGCAGGCCGCGGGTTATGAGGTGAGTTTCAAGACGCTGCAACGGCAGCGCCGCGCCTATGAGCGCGATGGCCTGTTGGGTGTGGTCGATCGGCGCTATCTGCCCCAGCGGGCGTTGTTCGGTCGGGTGGATCAGCGGGTGGTCGAGGTGGCGCGCCGGCTGGTTGACGCCGAGACCGATCAGTCGACGGGGACGGTGCGCCGGTTCCGTCGTCGGGTGGCGCGCGAACTCGTAGCCGAACACGGGCCTGATGCAGCCGACGCGATGCCCTCGGAGACTACGTTTTATCGACTGATGTGGCGCTTGTCCGCGGGTAAGCACACATTCGGGTCAGCCCGCACCCGCAGATCGCTCGCTAAACAGCCTGAGAAGCCGTTTGGGGCGATGACGGTGGCCCGCCCGGGCGAGATGGTCGAAATCGATTCCACACCTCTGGACGTCCTTGTGGTTCTTGACGACGCCACGGTGGATCGCGTGGAGCTGACCGGCATGGTTGACAATGCGACCCGCTCGATTCCGGCAGCCGTGTTGCGGCCGACGACGAAAGCGGTAGATGCGGCGCTGTTGCTGGCGCGGGCGTTGACACCGGAGCCGATGCGGCCGGGTTGGGTGGATGCGTTGCGGATGTCGCGATCGGTGCTACCGCACCACCGCCTCACCGAGATCGATCATCGGCTCGAGGATGCGGCGGCGCGGCCGGTGATCGCTCCCGAAACGATCGTGTGCGACCACGGCAAGGCGTATCTGTCGCAGACGTTTCGGCAGGCGTGCTGCACCCTGGGGATTAACCTGCAGCCGGCACACCCGGATCAACCGACCGACAAACCGAGGGTGGAGCGCACACTTCAATCGGTGTCGACCCTGTTTGCGCAGGAGGTCGCCGGGTATGTGGGTTCCTCGGTGGAACACCGCGGCAAGAACGCTGATCGGGAGGCAGCGTGGTCGATCGTCGAGCTGCAAGCCCTGCTGGACGAATGGATTGTGACCGTGTGGCAGAACCGCCCCCATGACGGGCTACGTGACCCCGTCACACCGGGAAAGGCGCTGACACCGAACGAGAAATACGCCGCCCTGGTCGAGTTCGCCGGCTACGTGCCGATGCCGTTGACCGGTGAGGACTACATCGAGCTGCTGCCCGCTAAGTGGCGCACAATCAACTCCTACGGGATCCGCATCAACAACCGCATCTACGACGCCAAGGCGTTGAATCCCCACCGCCACCAGGATTCCGGTGTGCATGCCCACAAGGGCCAGTGGGAGGTGCATCACGACCCCTACGACGTGTCACGGATCTGGGTGCGAAATCACCACGACGGCGGCTGGATGATGGCCACCTGGACGCATCTGCGGACTGCCCCCGTTCCCTTCGGCGAGTCGATCTGGCAGCAGGCACGCTCCGTGCTTGCCCAACGAGGCCGCGACCGGCCCACCGAGGACGAGCTGGCCAGGGCCGCGGCAGATTTGTTGGACCGAGCGTCCAACGGCCCAGCAAGCTCCGAGAGCCTGGACGCCAAGCAGCGGCAGGTGGCGGCCCGCAACCGTGTCACGGCCGAACCGAGCTGGCCACGCCCTGTGCCACCCATGCCAGACGATAGCGAGGAAGAATCACCAGCCCTGGCCGATGGCGCGGACGACAACAACGATGACCAGATTGACGTTTCGAAGGTGATCCCGCTGCCGGTGTTCGATGCGCGTAAGGAGGCCAAATTGTGGCGACTGTGAGCGAGATCGCGGCGGTCAGTCAGCTCGAAGAACGCCGCCAGCCCACCACGACGCTGGAGGGCTGGCGGCGTTTCGTCGATGCCGACCCTCCCGAGTTCACGCTGCTCGACGACGACGTCTGGGCTGGCCTCGGCGATGCGGAGCGGACCGCCTATGACGAGGCGCGGGTGGCCCATCATTCGGAGCTGGTGGTGGTGACGACCTCGACTATCCAGGAGATCCGCAAACAGGGCCGGATACTGACGCTGCTGAATCAGCGGGAGATCGGCGCCCGGCGGGGCTTGATCATTTCCGGGGGTGCGGCAACCGGCAAAACCACCGCGATCAAGCAGCTGGGCCGATTCCATGAACTACTCACGCGCGACCGTTTCCACGACGAAGACCGCATCCCCGTGGTGTATGTGACCGCGCCACCGAAAGGCTCACCGCGCAAGCTGGCCATGGAGTTCGCCCGGTTCTTGGGGCTGCCGACGCTCAACCCGCGGATGAATGTCACCGACATCTCCGATGCCGTGTGCCAGGTGCTCATCGACGCGCGGACCGACATCGTCGTCGTCGACGAGATTCACAACCTGAACCTCGATACACGCGCCGGAGAGGAACTTTCCGACCACTTGAAGTACTTCACCGAACACTTGCCGGCCACGTTCGTCTACGCAGGTATCGATGTGGAGCGCTCCGGGCTGTTCACCGGCACCCGGGGACGCCAGCTTGCTGGCCGCTGCGCGGTGATCCACACCAGCCCCTTCCCGTTCAGCGATGAATGGACGTCGCTGGTCGCCGCGATGGAAGGCACGCTGCGACTACATCGCCACCAGCCGGGAACCCTTGTCGCCGAAACCAAATACCTGCACCGACGCACCAACGGGATGATCGGCAGCCTCGCCCATCTCATCCGGTCCGCGGCGATTCAGGCCATGCTCGCCGAAACCGAACGGGTCACCCGCGAATTGATGGACACCGTGCTCATCGACTACGCCGCCCACACCGCGGCCCAACGCAGCGCCAGCTGAACATGACGCGTCCGATTCGGCCCTGGCCCACCGGTCCGAATCGGCAGCTCCCGAGAACGGTGGCACCATTTCACGCCGAAACCGTCGTGTCCTACCTGGCGCGACTGGCACACGCCAACCACCTCACTCCGCACCAACTCCGCCGATATGTCTCCCAAACAGAAGGAGGCTATCCGTGCGTCGACTATCTGGCGATCGCCAGCGGCCAGCCGCGGCAGCTATTGTGTGCCCGTTTGCGGGGACTGTTCGCTGGCGATCGCGATTGCAACCGCCAGGCATACCAGTCCCGCCCGATGTGTCGACTGTGCATGGCCCGACGCGGAGTCGAGGAACCGGTCTGCTGCTGGCTCCCGATGCACGTCACGGTCTGCCAACGCCACCGACGGTGGATCGGAGCACCGGCGCGCACTCTCGATGACCAGAAAGACCTCCGCAACCAACACCACGTGCTCGCTGCCGCGCGCAGACACGGCGCACTGGTTCGCCGGTACGGTACCCAACGCAGTATCACCACGCTGCGCGAAGCCCGCCATATCCTGATCTACTGGGCCAACGCCGAGAAGTCTGCCACGGCCCCGATTTTGGGTACAACGCTGGCCGCCCACATCGCCGCATACCCAGACCTCGTCGGGGTCGCCTCGGTGCTCGCCGCATATAGCGACCACGTCGAGCAGCCCGTCACCGCAACAGGCATCGGCTGGCCCAGCTACCTGCTAGAGCAAATCAATCAACGCACCGGCCGTGTCCACCGCGATCCCGGACCCCTGCAGGACTGGGTCAACCACCAACGGCTCATCGCGGAGAACTGAGCGCTCGCGCCGCCACTTTTCAGTGCATAGGCAGCCCTCTCACCGAAACCGGCGACTGCTCAAGCAAATCCGTTTTCACGCTACGCAACAAGCGGCGACGGACTGCTCAACCAGCCGCAACCAGTCGGCAGCTTGGCTTGCAGCTTCGTCTCACCTGCGATGGATGGTGGCGTCCCTGGTGGTCGCTGAGTTGCGCGTTGAAACGGACGCGCGGCTACTGCTGACGGGTGTGGGGGGTGTTGGGGTGGCCGCTGAAGGTGGTGGACGCGCGTGTGCAGGCCGGTGTGTTCGACGACGGCGCATATCGATGTTGTGGGAGAAGGCTGCTTGCACTCGCTGGTGCTTAAGCACGCCTTTGTGGACGGCAACAAGCGGCCAGCGTGGGCGGCGCTTGGGCGTTGTGCGCGTCAATGGTATTGACCTGCCCGACGCCTACGACGTGGATTTCGCTGAGCAGTTGGTGCTGGAAGTAGCCACTGGTGAAACCGAGGGGAAAAGGATTGCCAGCGGGTTGCACAGATTGGCGGTGTCCTGATCGCGGGTCATGCGCCGTGCAATGTGCTGCGGTAGCCAGATGAGTAGATCGGCCATGTCGGACAGTGGGTCTGCGGGCGGGGGCGGCGATGCCTTCTGCGCCATTCGGTTGAGTATGTCGGTCATTGAGTCTGGGGGCGCGGTTGGGTTGATCTGGCCGGGCAGCAACCCCTGCTGGGTGGCCATATCGTCGGAGCCGGGCAGCACCCCAGATTCGTGTATCTGTGCAGAGGCGTGGTCGTCAAGCGTTTGAAGCGCCAGCGCGACCGTACAGGCTAGGGCGATGGCGGCGGTGGACGCGATCAGGAGTTGCGCCCATCGGGGCTGCTTTTGCATCACTTGGTCGCCCCCGCTATCAGGGCGTTACCGGCGGGGTGGCGCTGCACTGCAGCGTCCCCGTCGAGCCGTTCGACAACGTCAACCACGGCGTGTACATCCTCGGCGTGGCCACCGCCCCCGCCGCAGCACTTGCGGGAGGGAATCGACAGGGTAGGAGTTGACGGTGAAGGTCATGATCTTTTGGTGTTATCTCCTCGCGAGAACTGTTGGGTTTAGCCGGGCATTTGGGCTGTGCTGGTGGCCCCGGTGTCGCGGGTCATGCATAGGGTTAACCTCGGTCTATGGCGGTGTTGTCGCTGATCGTTGGCGGTGTGTTGGGCCACCAGCTTGCTTCGCGGAGCAGGGTGGCGATAGCGGGGACGGTCAGGGTCCGTACGAGGAAGGTGTCCAGCAGCAGACCGCAGCCGATGATGAGTCCGACTTGGATCATGATCGCGACCGAGCCGATCATGAGGCCGAACATGCTGGCGGCGAAGATGATGCCCGCGGAGGTGATGACCGATCCGGTGTTGGCGACGGTGCGTAGCACCCCGACGCGGATATTGCGGCCGGATTCCTCGCGTAGCCGCGAGACCAGCAGCATGTTGTAGTCGGCACCCACGGCGACCAGGATGATGAACGCCAGCAGCGGCACCGGCCAGGCGATTTCGTAGCCGAGCATTCCTTGGAATATCAGCACGCCGATACCGAGCGAGGCCAGGTAGTTCAGTATCACGGTGCCCAGCAGGTAGAGCGGGGCCAGCAAGGCCCGTAACAGCAGCACCAGGATCAGCCCGACGATGAGCAAGGTGGCGGCGGCGAGCTGGGCGAAGTCGGCCCGCAGCAGTTGCTGGATATCGGAGTTGACGGCGGGGAACCCGGCCACCGAGATCGAGGCCTCGGCCAGGGCGGTGTTCGGGCGGGCGGTTTGGGCGGCGGCGGTGATCTGGTGGGCCAGTTTCATCGCCTCGATGCTGTAGGGATCGAACGCGGTTTCGATCGCGAAACGCGCGGTCTTGCCGTCCGGAGACAGGAATTGTTTGGCGACCGCGGCGAATTGGCGGTTATCGAAGACGTCGGGGGGCAGGTAGAAGCCGCTGGCGGCGTCCGAGCCGGTGCTGGCGTGTGCCGCGTTCTGCAGTTGGGCAGCGACCTGACCCATCTTCGACAGCATCTCGATGTTGCTGTCGGCCAGCGCGTGCACCCCGCCCGCCAGTGCGTGGGCGCCGGCTGAGAGTTGGCCGATACCGTCTTGGAGGCGGCCGATATTGGCGCTCAGATCCGCGGGGTTCCCGAGGGCCCCGAACGCCTTATCCAGTGCGGTGACAGCGGATTGGACCTCGTCCAGCGTGGCGGTGACGGTGGCGTTGGTGGCCGGGTTGTAGTGATCGCCCAGGTCAGCGACCTGATCGAAGAAGCCGTTGTCACGCAGGCTGACCAGAACCTGGATCTGATCGCGGATCTGGGCGCACTGCGGTGTGGTGGCACACCACGGCGACTCGGCCAGACCCGCGGCCAGGGGATCCACGATCGCGATAGCGTTTTGGGCTTGCTCCGCCGAGGACCGCAGGCCGGGTCCTGATTGGATGGCCTCATCGATGGTTGGGGCGCTCGCCGATAGTTGGTGCAGCAGCGGTAGGAATCGTTGGGCCTGGGTGCCGGACTGCGCGTTCGTCAATAACCCGGCCAGCGGGGTTAGGGCGGTGCGCACGGTGGCGTCGAGTTGAGCCAGTCCACCGGCGAGCGCATCGGCGCCGTCGGTCAGTTTGACGAGGTCGGTTTTTCGTGTGTCACCGTCGGCGACCGCGCC
Organism: Mycobacterium talmoniae; assembly: GCA_002967005.1. Lineage (GTDB taxonomy): Bacteria > Actinomycetota > Actinomycetes > Mycobacteriales > Mycobacteriaceae > Mycobacterium > Mycobacterium talmoniae. The sequence continues at coordinate 11,575 of PPEA01000093.1, read as the reverse complement.
GGCCATTTTGTCGCCGATCTGACCGTTTTGCCAGGACAGCTGTGCTTGTTCGAGACGTTCTCCGGTGGGGCGGGTGATACCGGAGACTTTGGTGACCCCGGGCACCTGGGCCACCCGGGAGGCCATCTCGTCGAGGTCGGCCAGCCCTTTGGCGGTGCGCATATCGGTGGGGTTGGCCACGACCAGGAATTCGCTGATGACGACATCTTTGCGGAAGTGGCGATCCAGCAACTGATAACCCTGGTTGCTGGCGGTCGTGGCGGGCTGTCCTTTGCGATCGTCATAGCTGATCTTCATCATCCCCGCGGCCGCGGCCAGGGCCAGCAGGAGGACCAGGCTGGTGATCAACAGTGTGACGGGGCGACGCACCACCGCGACCGCGACACTGTTCCAATAGCGGCGGGTGCGATCGGATTTGGGTTCACCGATCCCGCGTTGGGCGGCCAACGCCAGCACCGGCGGCAACAAAGTCACCGTCGCCAAGAACCCGACGAACACCGCCACCGCGCACGCTGGACCTAGCCCGGCGAACACACTCAGACGGGCGAACACCATCGCCAAAAACGCCAGCGCCACGGTCGCCGCGGACGCCGCGATCACCCGCCCGATACTGGCGGTGGCCGCGATGACCGCCGCGTCGGCGGGCACGTGGGCGCGGCGCTGCTCGTGATAGCGGCTGATCAAAAACACCGTGTAATCGGTGCCGGCCCCGAGCAGGATCGCGGTCATGAACGCCACGGTGAACTGCGAGACCGGCATACCGATCTCACCGAGCGCCGAAAGCACGCCCCTCCCCACCGCCAGGCTCACCCCGATCACCAGCAGCGGTAATACCGCGGTGAACACCGACCGGTACACGATCAGCAAGATCAGTGCGATCAGCCCGGCAGTGGCGATCGACACCAGCAACAGATCATGTTCAGCCGAGGCGATCTGGTCGCTGAACGTGGCCGCCGGGCCCGTCACATACACCGTTGTCGACGAGCCGGCGAATACCGCATCGGCGATCGCGCGCACGGCCTGCACCGATTCGGCCGCCGCCGGATCACCCAATGTGCCGGCCACCCCCACCGGCAAAAACCAGGCCTGGTGATCCTCGCTGAGCGTATGGGCCTTGGTCACCGGATCGGCCAGCAAGTCTTGAACCAGCAACACGTGATCGGTGTCGGCGCGTAGCCGCGCAACTAGCTGCTCGTAGTGCTGGCGCACCGGCGGGGTCAATCCGGCTGGGTCTTCCATCGCGACGAATAACATCGTCTGCGAGCCCTGCTCACCGAACGCGGCGCTCATCTGATCCACGGTCTGAAACGACGCCACATCACGCGGAATGAGGTTGACGGACTGCTGGCGGACCACCGTCTCCAACTGCGGAAACAGCAACGCCAGCACCACCGCGACCCCCAGCCAGCCCGCGATCACCCACGCCTTATGACGCACCGTGAACCGGGCCAGTGCTGCCAGCCGCGCACTGTACTCACCAGAGGAGGATCTGTGCAGCACGCGGCCGCCGCGGCGAAACGCCACCGATGTCGCGGTGCCCGATGGCCCCCAATCGCCCTCAGCCACCACAACCGCACCCCCCAACAAACACTGTTGGTAGCGCTACGCCATCACACGGGCCAGGGTGCCCAACCTCGACACGCGCGTACGCACCGTCAGGCGCCGCCCCCCGCATCACCGGAGCGCGGTATCGACGCCGGCGTCCTCGGGCAGATCGTGGCGAACCACCCGAACCCGCCCACTGGGCAAACACGCCATATAGCCGTGATGTTTGCCGTACACTCCCAGGCTGTGGCATCCGCCTCGGCGTCGACGTCGATCCGGTGCCCTGCAGAAAACCCCAGGTGCAGCGCACCGTCGTCGCCGTACCAGGCGCTGGTGCACACCGTGCCCGCCAAATCGAACAACGGACGCTCATAAACAGCGACCCGATCGGGATCAATGAGCACCATTTCGACCGGGAATTCGCCGACGGCAGGCAACGTCAGACGCAGCGGCCGAGAGATCACCACCTCGTTGTAATCGGCGAACCCCAATACCACCCCGTCATGCAACGACACTCGCTGCACAACACAATCTTCGATCCACGCGGCATACATGGCGCCTCCCTCGACGCATCGGCGAGCGGTGCCCGAATAGTACACCTAGTAGCGCTGCGCTACTAGGTGTATCTTTTTAGTGATGATCGGGTGGCGGCGGCCCCGCCGGGCCCCGTCGAGTCGTGCAGATAACCCGCGGCACCTGCTACCCAACAACCCTTACGCAGCTCGCCGAAACCCCTGACTACCAGCCGTTTCGGTGCGCTACTGGTGGTACCATAATGGGCCGGGTAGCGGCGTCCGCGCGCCAGAAGAATTCAGAACGAGGTGAGGTGAGTCGGTGTGAGCGGCGAGCAGGCACCAGTCCACAGCGAAGATGATGACGACATCGACCCCCGCCGCATCCGCTCCCGCAACCGCCTACTCGACGCCGCGGCCGCGCTGCTCACCAGCGGCGGCATCGAAGCCGTCACCATCGACGCAGTCACCAAAGCATCCAAGGTCGCCCGAACCACCCTGTACCGCCACTTCAGCAGCTCATCGCAACTGCTTGCGGCCACTTTCGAACGGCTCCTGCCGCAAGTCACGTCACCGGCCCCGGCAAGTGGCACGCTGCGAGAACGGCTCATCGAGCTACTCACTCGCCAAGCTAACTTGTTCGCCGACGCGCCGGCGCACATCACCCTGCTGGCCTGGCTCGCTCTAGGCCCCACGACCATCGACCACCCCAGCGATGAGCACCCTCCGCGCGCACTGCGAGCACGCGTGATCGAGCAATACCGGCAACCCTTCGACGCCATCCTGCAAGGCGGCGAAGCCGGCACCGAACTCGACGACCTCGACCACGACCTCGCTATATGCCAACTCGTCGGACCACTCGCCTTCGCCCGAATGACCGGACTGCGATCCACCACCGCCGACGACTGCACAAAAATCGTCGATGACTTCCTAGCCGCACACCAGCGCAAACAGGCCCAGCCCGAACGGCACCAACGAGCAACCGTGACCGTCACTTCCAACGATGACCACGGGGCCACCCGCAAATGAAAACGCCCATCGGGCAGCAAATCCGACCGAGAGCTCACCAGGCGTCAAGAGCTGATCACGCACCACACAACGTCGACCTGTCAGAGCTACAACCGTCTCGCTACACACCCCAAAAGCCGATTTACCCCAAATGAAATCGCAAGCCACCATCAACGCATTGTCACTCAGTGGACATCTACCAGCCCTGCGCCGCCGAGCATGCCGCGGCCGCGGCGCCCGAAATGGCAGTCGGCCGGTAGCCGGAAAAGGCCATCACATCATCACGAAGGCTCGAACGAGCTGAATTATATTGACGGACCCAAATGCCTCAGATCATGTGAAAAACCACCCATTCAAACGCGCAGGGGATTTTCACATGACCTGAGGCACCGCAGCTCACAGGCCATCCAATGCCTCACCTCGAATGAAAACGGACACGAGTGGCTCAATGCGGCGAACTCGCCTTGAAAATCAACCGGCTTTTCGGGGTGATGCATAAACACGGCGAACCGCCCCTGACCACCGAGGCCGCTGCGGAACTCATCTCCGCTCAAACCGGAGTCCGACTCAGCGCAGCGGACCTAGCGCGGCTGCGATCGGGGGAAGCGATGGATGCCGCGGTCGCCGAGTTGCGCGCAATAGCCACGTTCTTCGGCGTCCCAGCGTCTTTCCTCACCACCAGCGGTACCGACCCAGACCTCGATGCGCAGCTGAACCTGCTCCGCGCCATGCGTGACGCCGGCGTCCAGAACGTCCACATGTGCCGCGGGCCGGCACCGGTAGGTCCCGACGCACTGAACGAGCTCGCGGCCCTGCTCGACGGCGAACGCCCCGGGCGGAATATCGTCGGGTAGCGGTAGGTCAGTCGGGGGGTTGGGCGTCGAGGAGTTCGACGAGTTGTCCGATCAGGTCGGCGTGGCGGCGGTGGGTTTCGCTGAGTCGGTATTGCTCTTTGCGTAGCCGCAGCAGGTGTGAGCGCATGAGGCCGCGTCGGTTTTCGTCAGGCCGGTCTAGCCACTGATCGGCTTGGGGTGCTGGGCGGTTGCCGTCGAGGATGTCTTTGGCAACTCCGGGTGGCCAACCCAGCACGGTGTCGATGTCGTTGAGGGTGGATTTTCGTGGTCTGCGGCGTGCGTTGACGATTTCTCGCAGCGTGCCGCGCGGCGGTCCGCCGCGGTTGGCGACCTCGAGGGCGGTTAAATCGAGCGCGGCCATACGGCTTTTCATTGCTTGGGCGAGGGCTAGCAGGCCGGCTGACGGCTCATCCACGGCAGGGATGGTAGCGCCACCGGACCGCGCAACGCTACAGGCGTGGAGTGGTCTGCTTGTTGCGGTGGATTTTGGCCGCTCATATGCTCGGGCCGACGCGTGGACCGCGGGTCGAGCAAAGCGAACAGGTGAAGGGGCGCCGACGTGAAAGTGCTGGTGTACCTGGTGATGTGGCTGCTGCTGGACCCGATCCTTCGCGTCGCTGGCGTAGCGGTTTCCGGGCTGTTTTTGGTCGGAATGGTGGCTTTGGGGGTGTACCTGTTGGTGCGTCGAACCGACCGCGGTACGAGGGGTCCGCAGCTGGTCGTGCCGCCGCAGGTGTACGTGGTGCCGTCGTGCTGCGGCATCCACGACAACCAGGGTGCGGGTGCACGCCACCCGGGCCGGCAGGATTGGATCGACGGTACGGCGCTGTCGTGGGGTTCGGGGCAGCTGCCGTGACGCGGCGATCCGGGGACGATAAACCGGCCGCGGTCGGCGGGGTGGATGAGGATCGGCCTGCCGTTAAGACCGGCTTGCCAAACCCGCTGGGGGCCGGAGAAATCAAGCTGACTCTGCCGGGCCAAGCGGCGCCAGCACAGCAGCCATCACCGCCGGACAGTCACGCGGATGCAGACGGGGAAACTGACGGGGCCAAAGCGGCCCAGGATTATGAGGATGCGGGCGTTGAGCCGCAGACCGACGACGATGACGACGACGCTGGCTACGCCGGGTTCGCGAACTCCGCGGGCCGACGGGGAACACCGGATCGCAAAGTTGTGCAGGTGCTGGTCGCCGCAGTCGCGGTCGTGGTGTTGGTTGCAACTGTGGTGTGGTGGTTTTCGCGTCCCCCGGAACGGGGGCAAGCCCCGTCTGGGCATCAGGTGGCATTACCCAGCGGCGCAACTGCACCGCAGCAGGCCTCGCAGCCGAGCATCGAGGACGGCCCGTTGCCGATCACCCTGGATTCGAAATGCCCGGACCAGACTGATCCGAAGTTGGCGGCCAGCACCGACCCGCGCTCAGCGTGGGTGTGCCCGACCCAAGGGGTGCCGTTCGGGCAAAAACTGGTCGCAACGCTACCGAAACCGTACGTCCTTACAGGGATCCGGTTTTGGCCAGGATTTCAAGGCAAAGGCCCCGACGGGGGCGACGAGTGGTTTCGCCACGGCCTGATCGACGAAGCGCAACTGGTGTGCAACGACCCGGACCGCACGCCGGTAACCCTGTCGCCGCAGGGGCAACGGCACGTTTTCGCGCAGCCGCTGAACCACATCGTGGCCAGCGCCGTAGAGCTGACCATCTTGGCCAGCAGCGCTCCCCCACCGCCGCCGGCGACGACTCCGACGACTGCTCCCCCGGGCGCTGAGGCGACCGACGACTCCGCTGATGAAGCGGCCGGCCCGGATGTGAGCGTGCTATTCCCGGCGCCGGGCAGCAACGATGACCAGGCCAACAACCCCAACGCGGCCAGCGTGGCTGTGTGGGGCTTTGAGCTGATAGGGCACGCGATCCCGTGACGATGCGCCAGATGTGGGACAACACCGCCCATCACCGGTCATGGTGGGTGGCGGCGGCCGCGGCCGCCCTGGTGGTGATCGCGGTGTTCGTGTACGGGCTGTTGAACATGATCGGCGCTGCGGCGCACCTGCTGTCGCATGACACGAGTAAGCCCGATGTGCTCGCCCAGGTCGACCAGCACGACAAGGACGCGGGCCTGGTGGCGTTGTTCAGCAGGTACTGCACGGAAGTATGGGCGAAATCCACTCCGGAGACCCTCGGGCAACTTCAGGAGTGCGTGACGGTGCCGGCCACCGCCCGCAACACATCGGGAACGGCGGCGACCGTGTCCGGTATCGATGTCTATCCGCCGCAGCTGACCTACAAGGACAGCGAGCTGAGCGTGTGGTCGGTGCTGGTGGATGCGACGATCAAGGAGTTCAGCGCGCCCAGCGCGACCCGCGAGTTCATCTGGTGGTCGGTGTCGCTGCCGCGGGCCGCCGGGCCGCGCGCGGTCCTGATGCCCGGCGTGCGTGCCACGGGCCTGCCGGCGGGCGTGGACATGGAACTGGGCTACACCCACGACGTCCGGGCGGGCGACCCGAATGCGTGCTCTGGCGCCGGCCCGGACCGCAAGCAGGGGTCGCCGCTGTATGAGGTGGTGAAGGGGTTCCTCGGCGCCTACTTGTGCGGAGCTGCCGGAGGGGACATTCGCACCTACATCACTGCCGATGCGGAACTTTCCACGCTGGGGCAGCTCTACAGCGACGTCAAGATCGAGACGATGCAGTCCGACGCCGCCGCCGACGGGCCGCCCGAGGCCGGGCAGCAAGTGCGTGTGCTGGTCACCGTGACCGGCAAAGAGTCATCGGGGGGCCGCAAACCGATGCAGTACCCGTTGCTGGTCGTGGATGCGGCCGGGCGTTGGGCGGTGGCTGCGCTCGAGGATCTGCCCGTGATCACCGGCCGGATGTTGCCGGCGGGCGGCAACTAAGGAGGTTGAAGATGGCACACGCATGGGGAGGCAGCAGATGAGCGCCGGCATGGCAGCGGTGGAGTTGTTGTCGCAGCACACCACGATCCGCACCGTGGCGATCGGTGTGACGTGGGATGATGTGCTGTTCAACTTGTTTTACAAGTACAAGATTTGGGCGGCGATTATCTCGTTCATCGTCTTGTCGGCGGTCGGGGTGTTCGCGCTCGCGCGGATGCGCGCCATCGGCATCGGTCTGCTGGTGTTGTCGGTTTTTGTGGCCGGTTTCTTTTTGACCGCGGAGCGCTGGATCAACATTTCCGTCAATACCGAGACCGAGCTGCATCACAAGGCTCCCGGTAACCCCTTCCACCGGGCCTAAACGGGACTTGTTCGATGACTGAACCCCTGCCCCACCCCGGCTGGATCGCGCGAACATTCACCCGCGCCCGGGTGATGGCGACCCATTTGGCCCGGATTCCGCTGGGCGACAAAAGTTTTGAGCTGCCATTTGTGTTCAGCCGGGTGCAGCTGGCCGCCGTCCTCACCGGTGCGGTAGCGGCGCTGGTGGCATTCGGGGTGGGGTCGCTGTTCGGGATCGCCGCGTGGACGACCTGGCCGGTGCTGATCCTGACGCTGGCGGCGACCGTGGCGTTGGGGTTCAGTTCGGCACCTGATCGTGGTGTGGCGATAGCGCTGGAAGGGTATGCGCGGATGGTGTGGGTGGCGCTGCCGTTCACGTCGTCGATCACCAGCAGCCGGCGTCGCTCGGCGCGTCCGCGCCCGGAGCGGATCACGGTGGCGATGAGGCTGCACCCGCCGGTCGTTCCCGCCGGCGGCCACCACGCGAAGCGGGGCAGCTGATGCGCTGGGGGGACAGCAAGATCGCGCCGCTGCAAGACATTTACGGCAATCTGCATTTCAGCCCGTTCGGGGTGTTCGCGTATTGGATCGTCACTCCCCCGGATAAACCGCTGGCTAATGAGTCCCGCGCCGCCGCGGCCGCGCATGCACACCGCGAGTTGACGAATTTGTTGCCGTTGCGTCCGGGGTTCGCGGGCACCTCGACGTTGAAGGATCCGCGGTTCATTTATGACCAGCAGGTCAAAGGTGTTGATCTGCAGCAGTATCGGTGGTTTGAGCAGGTCGCGATCGGGCGGCGGATGGAAGCCGAAGCGACTAAACCGCGCTACACGGCGTATTGGATGTGGGTGCGGCTGCACCCGCATCACTCCGTACTGAACCCGGTTGCGTGGGCGCATCGCCGGTTGGTGGGTGCGGGGTTTTTGGCTCCCAAGCCGTCCGATGAGACGTTGCAGGTGTACTGGCAGCTGATGTTGGAGGTCGAGGCGCAGATACCGCGCCAGTTCGCTCCGATCCGGCCGACCGCACCGCAGGTGCATTGGTTGCATCGTCGCCAGCACACGATCGGTGTGGTCGACAAGCCGTTGCCGTTGCCGGAGCACAGCGACGGCGTGATGCTGGGGCATCGGTGGCAGGCCCAGATCGACCTCGATGAGCACGAGTTCCGCCCGATGCTGAAGGTGACCGCATTCGATGACGGCCGTACCGAGAGCTACCAGATCCATTCGGCAGTGACGTCGTTTCCCCGTGGCGGTATCTACTTTCCCGGATCCAATATCACCGCACTGATTTCGAGTCTGGAGGACAGCGAGGGTGACCGGGTTGAGGCGACGTGGGCGCAGCGGGCGCATCAGTTGCCGCTGCGCAAAGCCAACCGGCGCAACCAGAAGTCGTTCCGCAAGGTGCAGGAACAGTATGACCAGCAAAGCGGGCGGCGCTCCACCCAGCAGCTGAGCGAGACCGAAGAGGCGGTGGCCGACTTCGAAGAGGAACTCAGCGTGCATCCGCGCGAGGCCGAGGTCATCTACACGACGTATTTCACGGTGGGCGGCCCGACCCCGCGTAAGGCTCGGTTGGCGTTCGAGGCTTTGCGTGAGGAACTGGAGGGGGTGCGAGTTGAGCTGGCCACGCCGGTCGGGCAGCAAAAACGCATGTTCCGCGCGACACGGCCTGGTGTTGAGGACCTGTCGATCCGTGACAGCTACGCGCAGTACACGTCGCGAACGGGGTGGGCTCGACACCTGCCCTTGACGTCGACGCGGTTCGGGGACGCCCAGGGCCGTGCGGTGGGGTTGAACAAGATGAGCGGGGACCTGGATTTTGTGTTCCTGGATACCCGCGGTGAGGCCCGGCGGGTGATGTCGGGCGGGATGATCATCGGCGGGGACCCCCGTAAGGGCAAAACGCATTTCGAGATGCTCAACGCGGCCGAAGAAGCGGTATCGGGTGCGTGCGTGGTCATGTTTGACGCGACCCGCGGCCGGCAGTGGCGGCGACTGGCCAAGGTGGTGCCCGGAGCCGGGGCGATCAACCTGGCTGCCGGTGAATACACGGCGGATCCGCTGGTGTTGATCGGTGGGCGTGATGGCGCCGAGTTGCTGGCCGCCGAATTGTGCCGGATCTGCGGCCGCGCACCCAGTAGCGAGGCTGCCGATGAACTGCGGCTGCTGCTCGCGGCCCGGTCGTGGTCGTCGGCTGCCGAGCTGCTGGACTTCATGGGCACTGAGCAGGCGCCGCCGGCGCTGCGGGGTATGGGTCGCAGCCTGGCGAGCTGGGCGACGACACGGACCGGGGAGGCGCTGTTGGGCCGTGTCAACGAGGACACCGGCCGGCGCGAGCCGCTGCCGCGGTTGCTGCTGGGCGATGTGACGCTGCTGGTCGTGGAAACCCAGGATTTGGGCTTACCCACCGAGGAAGAAGTTGAGGCGTCCCGCAAAGGCGACGAGCCGCTGACACCGCAGCAGATGATCGCCCAGTCGGTGATGGGACTGTTCGCGGCCTATCTGCGCACCGTGTTCTACAGCCGCGGATCTCGCGACATTTTGGGTTTCGATGAGGGTTGGCGGACCGTGTCGATGAAAGTGCTCAAAGACTTGGTGTTCGAGATCTTGCGGACCGGTCCGGCCGCCAACGTCGACGTGTGGCTGGTCAGTCAAAAGCCGTGGCGTGATTTCGCGGACCTCGACGACGACCTGGCCCGGGTGCGGGTCCTGTTCGGTGTCGAGGACGAGAAGGAGGCCAAAGAGGGGGCCCGGTGGCTGGGCATCGATCCGGACCGTTACCCGGCGGTGGTCGAGACCCTGGCCACGGGGTTGTCGCCGCGCACACTGGTCAGCGATCCGTTCCACCGATCGAGCAGTGCAGAAGTGATCGAGCGGGATCGGATGGGCGAATGCCTGATCCGGATGGGAGACGGCTCCCACGGCTGGATGAAGACGCTCGAAATGGTGTTCCCGGAATGGGAAGAGGCCGCCGATACCCGCCCGGAGCCGACGTGACCGCACCCGCGATGTACCTGTTGTGGTCGTGGTTTGCGACCAGGCCGCGCCGGCAGCGGTGGTTCCTTCACGCGGTGTGGATGACACACCTGATCGGCGTCAGCCTGTTTTTGTTCGCCCCGGCCGCGGCCGCCTCGGGGGTGGACAGTCTGCTGGGCTTCACCGGTGTCCACGATTCGCACGGTGTGGCGTTGGTATCCAACAGGTATGTGATGGTCGACGACTCCCTGTTGTCGTGGAACGGGGTGCTGCCCCGCATCAACGCCGATGTGGCGGGCGGTATCTCGTCGGGAATCGGCAACGCGATCGGGCGCTTCGAGACGAGCCTGATCGTCGTGTCGGCGTCGTTCATGCTGTGGGTGATGCGCGCGTTGCGGTCCGCTTTCTGGAATGAGCTGTTCGGGGCGCTGTTTAGCGCGATCGGGTTGTCGATCGACAAGGTGCTGAACTCGGCGCCGTTTCTCGGGCTGGGGATCCTGGCGGGCACATTCGCGGGGGTCATGATGATGACGTTCGGCCGCGCCACGGGTGGCCGGCTGGTGATCGGCTGGACCTGGATGGTTGGGGTTTTCGGGTTGAGTTTCGGCCGAAACCTGTTGGGCGAGATGATCGCCCCGTCGGGGTGGATCGACAAGATCCGCACCGTGAGCAGTGGTATCGCGGCCACGATGATGTCGCAAGGCCACCAACTACGTGCGAGCTCCACGGCGGTGGATGCAAAGTTCGACGAGATGCAGGTGGGTTTCGCTGATGCGATCCGCCAAGCGCTGCAGCAGTGGATGCTGGGCCGAGTCGTGGACGGGCCGGCGCCACCTGACGGGGTCAAACCGGTGCCGCGCAGTTTGCACACCTGCTCGCAAGCCTGGGATGCGGGCCAAAGTTCAGGGAACCAGAAGGCTTTAGCGAAAAGCCTCGTGGATTTCTGCCCGGCCGATGTGGTGGCGCACATCGGTGAGGCCAGCTTGTGGGAGGGTCTGTTCTTGTGGGCGCTGCTGCTGGGCTGCCTCGGGGTGGGGGCGTGGTTCGCGTGGTGCGGTTTGACGTGCGCGTATCGGGCGATGTTTTACGGCGGGTTCGCGCCGGCGTTTATCGTCTACGGGCTGTTTCCCACGTTCCCGCGCAGGTTCTTGAAGCTCGCGACCGCCGACTTCGTCACGCAGCTGCTCTCTTATGGCGTCTACATGGTGCTCACCGGCGTGTATGTGCTGGTGTTGATGGTGACGTGGAACCTGCCGGCGCAGCGGTTGGCGAGGTGGGCGGGAAACTCGGTGATGATCAAGCTGGTGGTCACCGCGGTCATGATGGTGTTGTTCGTCGGGATGGTGCGGCATATCGCCAAGCTGCACCGGGCGGCGATCGGGATTCCTGAGCATCCTCGGGTGACGCCGGCAACGATCGCGGCGCCGCTGACCGCCGCGGCCGGGGCG
>PPEA01000929.1 GCA_002967005.1 Mycobacterium talmoniae | reverse complement strand
GGTGTCGGTCACCCAGCCCAGCACGGTCAGCGCGTCCTACAGCGCGGCCGGGTAGGGGTGTTCCGGCGCGAGCCGGTAGTCGACCGACACCACCACCGCCCCGGCGCCGTTGGTGAGCCGGCGGCAGCAGGAGTCGTGCGAATCCAGGTCGCACAGCACGAAACCGCCGCCGTGGAAATAGATCAGCACCGGCAGCGCACCGGAATCCGCGCCCAGCGGGTGATAGATCCGCACCGACAGGTCACCGCCGGGACCCGGAATGCGTTGCTGCACCACCCGATCCACCGGCACCGGCACGGCGGGCCGGCGGCTGGCCGTCAGGCTGGCCCGGACTTGCACGGCGTCCCCGTCGCCGGTGAGAATCGACGCGAACGCCGCGCTCATCCGGGCCGCCAACTCCCGCTGCATGGTGTCCAGGTCGCTCATTTCACCCCGCCCCCGGTCAACGCGGCGCGCAGGATCTTGCCGGTCGCGGTGCGCGGCAGCACCGCCAAGAACTCGATCTCCCGCGGCACCTTGTGCCGGGCCAGGTTCGCCCGCACGTAATCCCGCAGCGCGTCGGCGTCGACCGCCGCGTCGTCGGCGCGCACCACGTAGGCCTTCAGGCGTTGACCGAAGTCGGGGTCGGGCACCCCGAACACCGCGGCCTCGGCCACCCCGGGATGCGCGCAGAGCAGGTTTTCCACCTCGAGCGGGTAGACGTTCTCGCCACCGGAGATCACCATGTCGTCGTCGCGGCCGTCGACGTAGAGCCGCCCGGTGGCGTCGAAGTGGCCGACGTCGCCGCTGGACAGCAGGCCGTCGATGACCTGCTTGCGCCGGCCGTCGGTGTACCCGGAGAAGCTCACGGTGCTGCCGGCGAAGATGCGTCCCACCGTCCCGGCGGTGGTGATCGGCGCCCCGTCGGCGTCGTAGAGCCGCACCGTGCACCCCACCGGGGGTCGACCGGCGGTGCCGGGATCGTGCGCCAGATCCTCCGGGGTGGCCACCGTGATCGCGGCCAACTCGGTGGAGCCGTAGAAGTTGTAGAGCACCGGGCCGAACTCGTCGAGGGCGCGCCGGACCAACTCCGGGGCCAGCGCCGACCCCGACGCGAACACGATCCGCAGCGACGACGTGTCGTAACGATCGCGAATCTCGTTGGGCAGCGCCATGATCCGGTGCAGCATGGTGGGGACCAGCACCAGCACGTCGCACCGGTAGGCGGCGACGGCGCGCAGCGTGCGCTCCGGGTCGAACTTGCGCTGCAGCACCAGCCGGTTACCCAGCGCCAGCGACAACACCGCCTGCCCCAACCCGGTGCCGTGGAACATCGGCGCGGCCAGCAGGCAGGTGTCGCCACGGCGGCGCGGTACCCGGTCCAGCAGCTGCGCGGAGAACA
>PPEA01000928.1 GCA_002967005.1 Mycobacterium talmoniae | reverse complement strand
ACGCGCCGTCGACCAACGCGCCCGGACAACCACCAGCGCGGCGGCCTCCAGTACGGCTCCGCCCGGGTAACGGGCAGCTGCCACCGTTCACCGCGCCGGCCGACCTGGGCGCCAACTGCCAATACCCGCCGGCCATGGAGCCGGCCAGCAAACCGGTGGAGCTGCCCCGGTCGGGTAAGGTCCCCACCGACCCGGCCCAGGTCAGCGCCAGCATGGACACCGATCAGGGCCCGATCGGGTTGACGCTGGACAACGGCAAAGCGCCGTGCACGGTCAACAGCTTCATCAGCCTGGCCCAGCAGGGCTACTTCGATAACACCCAATGCCACCGGCTAACCACCGCGGCGTCGTTGAGCGTGCTGCAGTGCGGCGATCCGGACGCGAACGGCACCGGCGGGCCCGGCTATCAGTTCGCCAACGAGTACCCCACCGACCAATACCCGCCGGATGACCCCGCGCTGCAGGACCCGGTGGTGTACCCGCGCGGCACCCTGGCCATGGCCAACGCCGGGCCGAACACCAACGGCAGCCAGTTCTTCCTGGTATACCGGGATTCCCAATTGCCGCCGCAATACACGGTTTTCGGGTCGATCGATCAGGCGGGGCTGGCCACGCTGGACAAGATCGCGGCGGGCGGCGTCGCTTCCGGCGGCCAAGCGGCGGACGACGGCCCGCCGGCCCTCAAGGTCACGATCACCTCGATCCGGCTGGACTGAGTTCTTCCGCCGAGCGTGCGTGTCCCCGGCCGACACGCCGCGCGGAACCCCGGATCTGCGCACGCTCGGCATACGCTCGGCACCAAGGGAGGAAGTGGGCAATGGAGTCATTCGGACGCTATCAACTGCTGGATGTGGTGGGCCGCGGCGACACCGGTGAGGTGTTCCGCGCCGAGGACGGCGCGACGGGCCGGGCGGTCGCGGTCAAGGTGCTGTCCGCGCAGCTCTCCGCGGATCCGGAGTTCGCGCAACGCTTCCGCGACGACACCCGGCTGGCGGCGGACCTCAACGATCCGCACATCGTGCCGATCCACAACTACGGCGACATCGACGGCCGCCTCTACGTCGACATGCGGCTCATCGAGGGCCGCGACCTGGCCACCGTCCTCGCCCACGACGGCCGGCTGCACCCCGCCCGCGCCGTGGCAATCATCGAACAAGTCGCGTCAGCACTCGACACCGCCCACCACGCCGGGCTCACCCACCGCGACCTCAGGCCGTCCAACGTCCTGATCGACGCCCGCGACTTCGCCTACCTGACCTTCGGCGCCACCGACCACGCCGCCGCCACCGGCCCGCGCGCCGACGTCCCGGCGCTGGCCGGTCTGCTCTACCAATGCCTCACCGGCCAGCGCCTCGAGCCTGGCGCGCCGGCACCGCAACTGTC
>PPEA01000927.1 GCA_002967005.1 Mycobacterium talmoniae | reverse complement strand
GCCCACGGCGGCGGCCAGCACCTGCGGATGCGACATCGGCGACCAGTGCCCGGCCTTGATGTCGCGCCGCCACAACCGGCCCACCCCAGCGGCCGGTTGGCGTCGAGGCTGTGCGGGCGCACATACGGGTCGGCGGTGTTGACGATCAACTGCACCGGCACGGTGACGTAGTGGTCCCGCCGGGCGTGGGCCACGGAGCGAAAGTAGTTGGCGGGATACACTTTTAGGCTTCTCGCGGCGTCGGCGGCCAGGCCCGCGGCGTGGTGGATGTGCTGCGGCGGGATCCCGTCGGCCAGCAGCGCGCGGCGCATCAACCCGGCCGCCAACGCCGCCCGGATCAGCAGCGGGGCGACCACCGGCACCGAGAACGCGACCTGGTAGCTGAGCCGCAGCGCCTGGCTCAGCGCCCGGCCGAACCGTCGGGGCCGGTAGGGCCGGCGCAGACCGGCCCCGACGTAGTTGGCCAGGTGGTCGGCGCTGGGTCCGGACACCGAGGTGAACGAGGCGACCCGGTCGTCGGCGCCGGGCCGGCTCAGGTATTCCCAGACCCCGGTCGAGCCCCAGTCGTGGGCCAGCACGTGCACCGGCGCGCCGGGGCTACACGCACCGATGACGGCGGCGAAGTCGTCGGCGAACCGCGCCATCCGGTAGGACGAAATCGGTTTGGGCGCAGCGGATTCACCGACGCCGCGGTTGTCGTAGCGGATGATCCGGAACCGGTCGGCCAAAAGCGGCACCACCCCGTCCCACAGCACATGCGAATCGGGCCAGCCGTGCACCAGCACCACGACCGGCCCGTCCGGATTGCCCTGTTCGTAGACCGCGATGCGGGTGCCGTCCGCGCTGTCGACGAACCCTGACGCTGCCATCGAGCCTCCCGCCACGCAGAAAGTTACTGTGACCGCCAGTAGGTCATACCGTTGGTGTCGAGTGGGTTTGACCCTGCCCGGCGCATCGGTGGGTGTCAAGCAACCGGCGCCCGGTCGTGGACCTGCGTGCCGGGCCGCACCGCTGCAGTGACAGGATGGTCCCGACAATCCCACCTGGGTGCCTGACCCGGCGCACGACGCTGTGGTAAGCCGGAAGACGACCCGTGGCGGCCGACCGATCGATCGAGGAGTCAACAACGATGGCCTTCTCAGTCCAGATGCCGGCCCTCGGTGAAAGCGTCACCGAGGGAACCGTCACCCGCTGGCTCAAACAAGAAGGCGACACGGTCGAGGTCGACGAACCGCTGCTGGAGGTGTCCACCGACAAGGTCGACACCGAGATCCCGTCGCCGGCCGCCGGGGTGCTGACCAAGATCGTCGCCCAAGAGGACGACACCGTCGAGGTCGGCGGTGAGCTGGCCGTGATCGGCGACGCCGCCGACGGCGCCGGCAGGCCGAGC
>PPEA01000926.1 GCA_002967005.1 Mycobacterium talmoniae | reverse complement strand
CGTTCGTCGACGCCCGGGTCGACCCGGCCGGGCTGCCCACCGACCTGGCCGGCATCCGGGCGACGATCGGGCGGGAGCTGGGGACGCTGCGGCAGCACCCGGACGCCGCGTCGCCGATCCTGCCGTTGACCCCGCTGATCCCGTTCGTCCCGAAACCGGTGTTGGCGCGGCTATCCGAGGCGGCGTTCGCTTACGGCGAGCTGCCGGTGGCCTGTTCCAACCTCGGCGACCTCGACCCGGCGGTGGCGTGCCCCGACGGCACCGCCGCCGACTACGTCTACGGCCGCGGCGCCGAACAACACCTGACCCGCGGGTATCTGGAACACACCCTGGGCCAGCTGTCGCTGTTGTCGATGCGCCTGGGTGGGCGGCTGTCCATCACCGTGGCCGCCTACCAGCCCGGGGCGGACAACGGCAAAGCCGCGCTGCGCGAGCTGGCGGCGCGCACCCTGGCCGAGTTCGACCTGACCGGGGTAATCGCCTAAACCCTTACTGGGCGCCGATTTCGGAGAGCACCGCGGCGCTGTCCATGCCGGCGATGTCCAGATACACCTCGGCAACCTGATCCAGCCGGCCCGGGTCCGGCTCCCGGTCGGCGAGCCGGCCGGCCAGCGCGGCGACGGTGCGGGTGGCGAACAGGTCGGCGACCGCCGCGTCGGGGACATCCAGCCAGGTCCGGATCCGGGCCACCGCCGCGGTGGCCAGCACCGAATCCCCACCGAGGGCAAAGAAATCGTCGTCGACGCCGACGTCCGGCACCCCCAGCAGCTCACCGACGATGGCGGCCAGCGCCTTTTCCACCGGGGTCGGACCGGGGCCCGGGTAGCCGGGTGCACCGCCGGCGGCGACGGCGGCGGTCAGGTCGGCGGTAACCGCCCGCCGATCGATCTTCCCGCCGACCGTGAACGGAATGCGGTCCACCAGCGTCACCTGCTGCGGAATCATGTGCGCCGGAACGAAATCGGCCAGCCCGGCCCGGATCTGGGCCGCGGTGCACCGGTCGTCGTCGACGCGGACCATCGCGGCCAGCACCGCCGAATCCGGGCCGGTCGGCACCACCGCCGCCACCGCGCCGACCACGCCGGTCACCCGGCGCAGCGCGGCCTCGACGTCACCGAGTTCGATCCGGTAGCCGCTGACCTTGACCCGGTGATCGGCGCGGCCGACGAACTCGCACGTGCCGTCCGGCCAGTAGCGCACCAGATCGCCGGTGCGGTACCAGGTTCGGCCGTCGTATTCGACGAACTTCTGCGCGGTCAAATCCGGCCGGCCGCGGTAGCCGCGGGCGATGCCGCGGCCGGACACCCACAGTTCGCCGGGCACCCAGTCCGGGCAGTCGTCGCCGGCGGCGTTGACCACCCGGCAGGCCGATGTTGGGGAACGGGTGCCG
>PPEA01000925.1 GCA_002967005.1 Mycobacterium talmoniae | reverse complement strand
GCCGGGGCCTCCGGAGCTGGTACCGAGGCCTGCTCCGGAGCCGGAGGCGGTTTCTGCGCCGGTGGTGGGGCGGGCTTCGGCTTCGGCGCCGGCACCTGGTGGGCCGGAACGACCACGTTGCCGCCCGCATTGGGCCGCTCGGTGGCCGTCGGCCGCATGGTGACCGCCAGGGTGATCGCCAGGGCGACCACTCCGACCAGGAACAAGGCCGCCACGCTACCGGCCACCAGGAACGGTTTGCGCTCGAGTTCATGCGCAGCGGTGCTGAAGTCCAGCAGGCGGGAGTCGACGAGCTCGGGGTCGTCGACGACGGGCAGACCTTCCGAGATGGGCAGGTAGCCGCTGCTGGGGTCGTCCGTCACGGCGCTATAGGCCAGGCCTTCGCCCTGGGTGGCGTCGTAGTCCGGCGAAGCCGCCGGGACGTAGGCGTAGCCAAGCTCGGCGGCACTGCGGTCCACCTGGCCGGTGCCGGGATCTTGCGCCCAGGCCAGCGCCTGGGTGGAGGACGCGAACAGCGGCGCGTTCGCGCTCGCCAGAGCCGCGCCCCGGGCCAACGCCATATCCGGTTCTTCCGGGGCGCTGACCGGCAGCGTCGTCGCCGCCTCGAGCGCCGGCTTGATCATCGCGACGTTGACCCCGGAACCCACCACGAACAGCCCGTCCGGGTGCGACTCCAGCCGGTCCGCGGTGGCGACCAGCCTGGCCATCTCGGCCACCGCGGTGTCGTCATCGCTGGGCAGCTCACGCCGGTACACCTCGGTGATCGAGCCGTCCGCGGAGTCGACCACCGCCAACGTCGCGGTATCCGGCTCGACGAACAACAACCCGGTCCTGGCGTAACTGGTCGCGTTGCCCACCGCCTGGGCCAGCGCCGCGGCGGCCAAAAACGCCGACACCAGCATCACGTTCTCGATCTTGTGCTGCGCCAACGCGTCGCGGAGCACGGCCGCCTGGGTCTGGTCGCTGAAGGTGACCCCGGTCGACGTGAGGTGGTAGCCACCTTCCTGGGCGCCTTCCCGGGTGCCCAGGATCGCCGCGATCACCTGATCGGGTGCCGCGGTGGTTGTGGCGGTGACGTCGCGACTGGTGACGTCGAAATCGTCCTGGTCAACGGTGACCCCGTCGGCATTTTCGCCTTCGACCAACACCATGCGGACCGTCGAGGGCGCCATCGACACCCCGAGAACGATGTCCACGACAGCTCCCCAAACGGTAGGTTAACTCCAGATAAACACTTAGTTTAGCTTAGTTATCTACATTTTAGAAGTGAATTCCCGGGATTGGGATGGGAATCGGGATCCCTGGCGGGCCACCGCCGTGGCCGCCGCCGTGACCGCCCCCATGGCCGCCGCCGGGACCCCAGCCACCACCACCGTGACCGTGACCGCCAC
>PPEA01000924.1 GCA_002967005.1 Mycobacterium talmoniae | reverse complement strand
CTCACTTGTGTTCACTTCCCGGCGATGGCCTGCACGTAGCGGCCCCCAGCTTTCGTCGGCGGGTTCTCGACCCGACGACGTAGAGTAGCGCGAAAGCCGGCGCACGCGGTAAGGAGCAGCATTATGCCGGTCCGCGCACACCGGACGCGCACCCGGCGAGGCAGCCCCGGGTGGCTGCCCTGTTTAGTGGTCGTGATCAGTCTGCTGGTGACCGCGCTGCCTGCGCCCACCGCCGCGGCGTCGCCGCCGGTCCGCATCTCCCAGCAAAGCGAGCAGATCCTGCAAAATCTGTTGGTCGCCAGCACGAAGGCCGCCGCCGCGGCCCCAACCGAACGCTCGGACATACTGTCGCGGCAGTTCCTGGGCACCCCCTATGGCGCAAACACGCTCATCGGTTCGGCGACCGAACTCGAGGTGTTTGTCGTGGAGCTGCAAAAGGTGGACTGTTTCACCTACGCCGACTACGTCGAAGCCCTGAAACGATCCCGCAACCGCGACGAGTTCCTCAACAGCCTTGCCGGGGTTCGGTATCGGGACGGGGTTGTCGAATTCGCGCACCGCAAGCACTTCTTCACCGACTGGTCCGCGGTTGCGCCGGCGGTCGCCACCGACGTCACCAAGAGCGTTAGCCCGCACGCGATTCAGGTGACCAAGAACCTCAACCAGAAGGGTTCGGGCGGGGTGTACCTGGCCGGCCTGCCGGTGGTGTCGCGCACCCTGTCCTACATCCCTAGCCAGCAGGTCGACGGCGGCGTGCTGGCCCGGCTACGCACCGGTGATTACCTTGGGGCGTACGCCCAAGACGGCGGCCTCGACGTTACCCATGTCGGCATCTTCATCGACACGCCCGGCGGGCCGGTGTTCCGCAACGCGTCCTCACTGCAGGCCAACAACAAAGTCGTCGACACCCCGCTGCACGACTACCTGCAAACCGTGCCCGGGGTGGTGGTGCTGCGCCCGGTTCAATAACGTGTGGTGCTTTCGGGTCGCCGTGGCGTAGCGTCGACGCGCCGAACGTGCAACCACGGCGGAGTTTTCGCGGAAATCCCGCCACCAGCGCACGCTCGGCGCGGTGGGGCTAACGCGGTGCCAGAAGCTCGAACGGCTCGGTCGTCCCGCTGAACGCCCGTATTGCGCCGTCGGATTCGCGGGCGTCGCCGTCGTAGCGCAGCCGGTATCGGCCGGGCGGGGTGTCCGCCGGCACCGTCCAGGTCGCCGTGATCACCGACGCCCGTCGTCGCGTGCGGTGCCACCGGAAGGTTGGGTCGACCAGGTCGCCGTCGTCGGCGACGGTGCTCCAGCCGCTGTCGGTTTCGCGCTGCACCCGCAGATAGGTGCCGCCGCGGCGTAGGTCGTTGTTCGGGTGGGCGCCGGCGAACACCGCCCGGACCG
>PPEA01000923.1 GCA_002967005.1 Mycobacterium talmoniae | reverse complement strand
GCCGGCGCCGGGCTGGCCTGCGGCTATGTCGGCCGACCCGGGCTGACCGGGTCGCGGTTTGTGGCGTGCCCGTTCGGCGGTGCGGGGGCCCGGATGTATCGCACCGGAGACCTGGTGCGCTGGGGCGCCGACGGCCAGCTGCAGTACCTGGGCCGCGCCGACGAGCAGGTCAAGATCCGCGGGTATCGCATCGAACTCGGCGAAATCCAGGCCGCGCTCAGCGCGCTCGACGGGGTGCAGCAGGCGGCGGTGATTGCCCGCGAGGACCGCCCCGGCGATAAACGACTCGTCGCCTACGTCACCGGCACCGCCGAACCCGCCGAAATCCGTGCCGCGCTGGCCGACCGGCTGCCGCCCTACATGGTGCCCGCGGCGGTGGTGGTGCTCGACGCGCTGCCGTTGACCCCGAACGGCAAGCTCGACAAACGCGCCCTGCCGGCCCCGGAATACCGCGAGGCGGACCAGTATCGTGCCCCGGGCAGCGCGGTCGAGGAGATCCTGGCCGGCATCTACGCCCAGGTGCTCGGGCTGCAGCGGGTGGGGGTCGACGACTCCTTCTTCGACCTGGGCGGGGATTCGCTGTCGGCGATGCGGGTGATCGCCGCGGTCAACACCGGTTTGGATGCCGAGGTTTCGGTGCGCACCTTGTTCGAGGCGCCCACGGTCGCCCTGCTGGCGCAGCGTCTCGGTGCCGGGGAGGCGCGGGTCGAGCCGCTGGTGGCGGCCGAGCGGCCCGCGGTGGTGCCGTTGTCGTTTGCGCAGTCCCGGTTGTGGTTCCTGGATCAGCTGCAGGGGCCGTCACCGGTGTACAACATGGCGGTGGCGTTGCGGCTGTCCGGCAACCTCGATGTCGACGCGCTGCGGGCCGCGCTGGCCGATGTGGTGGGCCGCCACGAAACCCTGCGGACGGTCTTCACCGCGGTGCAGGGAACACCACAGCAGGTCGTTATTCCCGCCGGGCAGGCCGACTTCGGCTGGCAGATCGTCGATGCCCGCGGCTGGCCGGCGCACCGCCTCGACGACGGCATCGCCGAGGCGGCACGCTACACGTTCGATTTAGCCGCCGAGATCCCGTTGCGGGCCCGGCTTTTCCGAACCGGCGATAACGAGCACGTGCTGGTGGCCACGGCGCACCACATCGCTGCCGACGGCTGGTCGGTCACCCCGCTGGTGCGGGATCTCAGCGAGGCGTACCGGGCACGGCACCGGGGTCACGCGCCTAGCTGGGCGCCGCTGCCGGTGCAGTACGTCGACTACACGTTGTGGCAGCGCGCCCAGTTCGGCGACCTCGACGACCACCACAGCCGCATCGCCGCGCAACTGGCGTACTGGGAAGAGGCCCTGGCCGGGATCCCGGAAAGCATTGCGCTGCCCACCGACCGGCCCTACCCGCCGG